>JACQGT010000229.1 GCA_016199425.1 Chloroflexota bacterium | reverse complement strand
GGCACCCAGAGGGTACCCGCTTCTTGGCGACTTTGCGTGAGATTTGTCCGTTTTCCTCAAAGGCGATGCCTGTCCCCGGCGCATTTCGACGAAGAGAGCCACGATCAGCAGCACCTCGATGGCTTTGGTGACGAGCCCTACGGGATCCAAATGGCCGTTGATGATTGCCCAGAGGATGATGGTCAGGGCCGTGTAGGCGATCAGCCCCCAGCGCACCAGCCCCCGGTAGGGGCTCAAAAAAGCGACCGGCAGGTACAGCGCGCCGGCCAGACCCAGATAGCCCAGGCCGTTCAGGATGAAGAGCAGATCGGTGACCTGCATCCCGGTGATCAGGTGAATGACGGCTGTCGCTGCGGCCAGCAAGAGGATGGCGATCTGTAAAGGACTTCTTGGCGCAGTCTGCGTGTTCATCATGAGCTTATCCTCCACTTCTGACCTGACGTTGGTGGCAGCTTGAGATGCGTCAGCACCTGGACTATGATCCGCTGCACTGTTTTTGCCCTCCGCTAAAATTAAGCGTCTGAACAAATAGTAGCAGGAAGTCGCGGGGATGTCGTCGTCTCAGGGGAGGCTTTTGGGGTACGCCCGGAGGCGTATTTGTGGGGAATGAACTACTGTGTACGGAGTAGGGATTTGGTCGCGCTAGCCGGGTCGGACGAGGCCAGACTCGTAGGCGAATACGACGAGCTGGGCGCGGTCACGGGCGCCGAGTTTCACCATCGCCCGGCTCACGTGCGTCTTGGCTGTCGCTGGACTGACGACGAGCCGTGCGGCGATTTCATCGTTGGAAAGACCGCCGGCCACCAACGCCATCACCTCACGCTCTCGCTCGGTCAGCGCCGCCAGGTCGGGTACTGGCTCAATTTTGCTCGTCAAGGTTGCGAACTCAGCGATCAGCCGCCGGGTAACCCCAGGGGACAGCAGCCCATCCCCGCGTGCGACTGCTTGAATGCCTCGGATAAGGTCAATCGGCTCGGTATCCTTGACCAGGAAACCGCTTGCACCAGCCCGAAGCGCCTCGAAAATGTACTCGTCCAAATCGAAGGTCGTGAGGATAATGATCTTTACCTGGGCAAGCCGCTCGTCTGCAACGATTCGCCGTGTAGCCTCCAGGCCGTCGCAGCGGGGCATGCGGATGTCCATAAGCACCACATCCGGGATGAGACGCGTGACAAGCCTCACTGCATCGTGCCCATCCACGGCCTCGCCTATCACCTTCATATCATCCTGAGCATCGAGCAGCGCCCGGAAGCCCGCGCGCACGAGCGCCTGATCGTCAGCAAGCAGGATGCGGATCATTCCCCTGCCCCTGGAGTAGTCAACGGGCTGCCAGCCAGCGGCAACCGTGCGAATACCCGAAACCCGCCGTCGGGACGGGGTCCGGCTTCGACCACACCGCCCAGGGCAGTCGCCCGCTCCTTCATACCGAGAATTCCCTGACCTCGGTTGATTCCGTGCCCGATTCCGCCGGGGGATGCTTCACTGCCGGCCTCGTTGTCAATCCGCAGCGTGAGTTCTTGCTCGTTACAGGTCACATGGACGCTCGACGAGGTCTGACCGGAGTGGCGCATGACGTTGGTCAAGGCTTCCTGAACGATTCGAAAAGCTGCCAAATCAACGCTGGCTGGCAACCCCTTGAGATCGCCCGAAACCTCTGTATGCACCTGCAAGCCAGCCTCGGAAGCGCGTGAGACGAGATCGCTGAGACGGGCGAGACCTGGGGATGGGGAGCGCGGGGGTGCTTCATTGACCTGGCGAAGCACATCCAGCACCGAACGCAGCTCACGCAGGGCGTCCTTGCTGGCATCTCTGATCACCGAGAGCGCGACCCGCGCTTGTTCTGGCTGCTTGTCCATCAGGTGGAGGGCAACGCCAGCCTGCACACTGATCAGCGAAATGTTGTGGCCTAGCACATCGTGCAACTCACGCGCGATTCGCAGCCGTTCCTCACCTGCACGGCGGCGCGCCTCTTCTTCGCGGGCGCGTGCCGCCTGCATAATACGTTGCTGGCGGATGTGGGCCATCTCGGCGACGGTTGCAAGCACGAGCAACCACCAAGCAAGACCAAAAATCCCAGTGTAAGAGGGTGCGGGTTCGTTGCGAAGAAAGTATGGTAGCCAGGGAAACAATACGAAGCCCGCAGCAAGTACGACCCAGGCGATGAGCCTGCGATTCTTCATCACTGCCGTAAAGAAGGCAATGATCAGGGTCAGGAAGTTTGGCCCCCTCGGGTAGTCCAGGAGCAAGTAGAGAAGGGTGAGTCCCATAGCGAAGATGAGTACCCAGCCTGGATACTGGTGGCGAAACGCAATCGCTGCCGCACCTGCTGCAAGCAACGCAAGAGCTATTGCGTCAAGCGCCCGATGATCAGGCTGGTTCTGCCCAGCGAAGTGCGTGCCGACTATCACTATAGCACCGACAATCAGGGCCAAAGCCACGTCTGCACGCCAATGGCTATCCTGCCACCAGCCAGTCCATTGTAGGGTGGGATGCCTTCTCCCAATCTTCATGACAATAACATCAACTCCTGAAAGGGCATGTGTCTGTTTTCATTAGAATGCAAACCCCAAGACTGCCGCTAATCTGAGACGCTTAGATACCGGTGATTATCACCCAGTATAGTATAGGGTAACAGCAAGCCGTTTGCATACTACGCTGGGAGTATTAGCAGGCGGATTTTCGCTATTCCCTGCCCTGAAAATAGCTACCGTAGGTCGGACTGGTAGTCCGACAAGAATCTGTGCCAGCCGGACTGACAGTCCGGCCTACGGGGGGCGGGCTGACAGTCCGGCTTACGGGGTCCACCACATAGCCCAGACTCTCCACCGCGGCCCGGTCGCCGCAGAGTTGCGCGGCCACCCCCGTCATCCCCGTCCCGCAGAAACCGTCGAAGACGATATCCCCCGGCTCGGTGTAATGCAGGATGTAGCGCATAATCGCCTTGTGGGGCACTTTGGTATGGTAGGAGTGGGCGTTGTAGATCGGGTCGTTCTTCCCCTCGGAGACATCCGCGGCAAAAGGCTCTCGCCTGTACATCGGACTGACAGTCCGACTGGTTTCGCTTTCGGTCGGACTGTTTTCGTACGTCGGACTGTCAGTCCGACTGGTAGTCCAACCGGAATCTGCGGGCGGACTGACAGTCCGCCCTACGGGTGTCAGACTGTTTTCGTACGTCGGACTGACAGTCCGACCTACGGACCAGTCGGCGATGATTTCGGGCAGAAAGGGATTGGGGCAGGCGGTGTAATAGGGCGGGTCGGAGAGGGCCAGGATGTCCTCGTCCGTGCCGATGGGGAAACCCTCGATGGCGCGGAAGGCCGGGTCTTGCAGGTGTTGGCGCAGACGCTCGCTGAAATAGGCCCGCCGCGCCGCATCGTCGGCGAAGGTCAGGCCCAAGCAGGTGATGGGTCCGCCGGTGGCGTAGTTCGGGGCTTCTTCGCGCAGCAGGTCGGGTTGGGTGGGGGGCATAGGATATCCTTTGTACGTCGGACTGTTAGTCCGACGGGAAGCAATTGATTTTGGTCGGACTAACAGTCCGACGTACTAATCAATCGTCAGCCGCGTGTTGTGGCGGTCGTGGCCGCGCATTTGGGCGGCGAGGAAGCTGTTGAAGCGCTGGGTCAGCTCCTCCGCTGTACAGGGTAGACCGCCCACTTTCAACGCCGCCACCAGCGCGTCCGGGTCGATGGGCAAGCTGCGCAGGCCGTGCAGGGCATTCTGCGCGGCCGGAATCAGTCCGTCGGGCAGGGGGCTGGCCGTCGGGTCTTCTGCGGCCAGATAGCGTTCCAGCGCCTGCCGTTCTGGAGGCGTCGCGCCCGCCATACTCTCCTGGGCAATTTCGCTACGCAAACTACGGCGCAATCCCCCGTGCCACTGCTCCAAAATCTCATCCAGCCGTCTGTCCAATCGCTCCAGAAGCTGGGCCCCGGGCTGGCTGCTGGCCTGCACCGGGCGAAAATGGCAGCGGGGACAGGTCGGCCCATCGGCCAGCAGCCCCGGGTGGTACTCCCGGCAGGTTTTGATGGCGGTGATGGCGTCGGACCAACGGTCCAGGTCGGCCCGGTTGAGGATGTCGATCTGGGCCAGGGTACGCAACTGCTCCACCCGGCCATCGCGCTGGATGCGCGCCCGCCGGTCATCCTCGGTCGGCCCCAGCACAAATTCCCCGTGCAGTTCGCTGTAGAGAGTTATGTAGTCGGCGCGCAGCCTTTCCAGACGGCGCAGCCAGCCGGGGGTGTCGAAGCTCCCCTCACCCTTGGCCAGGCGGCGCACCCCGTCCAGCAGTTCCCGCCGCGCGGCGTCGGCCTGGCTGTTCCAGGGGTGTTCGGGGGGCAGATTGGCCTGGGCCTGGCTGAGATAGGCGGTGACGGCCTGCAACCCGTTGACCACTTCCAGCACCGCGCCCGTGCGCAGGGCGATGCGCCGGTCTGTCAACGCCTGGCCTGCCTCTGTCGTTGTCAGGCGCAGGTTGCGCAGTTTGCCCCACGTGTTGAAACGGCCCAACCCTTCCAGAAACTCTTTGGCCTGGCGCAGATAGGGCAGCAGATCGGTCTGGCTGAGAGCCACGGGGGGCAGGGGCGAGTGGTCTACCACCTGACCGCCCTGGCTATCCAGACGCAGCCGGTCGGTAAAGAGCGATTCGTTCCACAGACGCAAGCCCTGCTGCACCGCGCCCTGCCAGAGGACGATCTGGCCCAGTTCGCTCTGCACATGCGCCTGCAGGGCGCGCACGGCCTGATCCTGACTGTTGGGGCGAGTGTCCCGCAACAGAGCGGATTGCAGTCCTAGCCCGTCGAAGATCAACTGCCAGACGACCAGTGGCAGTTCGCGGGGGCGGGCGTAGAAGCGGAAGTCGGTCAGATCGCCGATGGCTTTCGTCGCCGCGCGTTCAATGCTGCCGGCGTCCAGCGTCTCGTTGCCGCCCAGATTGAGCACAATCTGGCCGTCGTAGACCAGGGCCAGCAGAACGACCGCCGCCCATTCCGGCTCCAGATGGAAGCGAGGGTCTTTGTAAATCTGGTAGACCTCGGCGGCCACGGCAACCAGCACTTCGCCCTGGTTTACCACCTGCGTTTCGCCCCGGCTCTGAAGCATCTCCAGCCAGTGGCGGGCATAGGGGGAGTTGAGCGGTTTGCAGCGTTCCTCGCTGTCCAGCAACCCCAGCCCGTCCAGTACAGCCACGGCCAGGTTTGTGCGCCCGCGGCCGGCCAGAAAGCGGATGGCCTCCATTGCCCCGGCGGGCCGCGCCGTCTCGCTGATGGGTTCGCGCAGACGGCTGAACGCCGGGTAGTCCGGGTAGGCGTCGCCGAAGTGGGGGGCCAGCAGATGGGCGGCCAGCAGTTTCAGCAGCTCCTCCGTGTCCTGGCTGGCGCTGCTGCGGGTCTGGGCCAGCACCTGGGAAACGGTGCGGCTCACGCCCTGGTAGGTGACTTGCAGACGGGCGGCGATATTCTGGCCCAGCCAGCGGGTCAGGCGGCGCAGGTGGGCGTCGGCTTTCTCCGTATAGGCCGGGCGATAGGTAGCGGATTCCTGGGCCAGGGCGGCCGCGCCGGCATAGGCCCGCACAATCTCGCCGAATTCCGCGTCCAGGCCGGTCAGGGCAAAGTGTACTTCGTCGGGCTGGGGATCAAAGGCGGTGGCGGCCTGGGATTGAAAGGGGGGCAGAATGTAGACGTAGAAATCCCGGGGCGGCTGGGCTGTGCTGCGTTCGTTGGGCTGGCCGAAGAAGAAATAGCCGGGCCGGGTCACGCCTCTGGCCACCCAGAGCAGCTCGTAGCGCCAAATCTGATAGCCGGTGACGTGGACGCTGGTGGGCAGGTTGAGAAGCTGTTGCAGGGCCGCATAGAAGTAGCGGTTGAGATCGGCTTCGTCCATAAAGTCGCCCCGCTCGGCGATTCTGGCGTCGAAGTCCACCACTTTGCGCAGGTCCAGATAGAATTGGCCGTTCTCCTCGTTGGCGCTGATAAACTGGCCGCTGACTGTGCGCAGAATCTCTTTGAGCGCCGTCTCCACACTGCTCAACAAAAAATCGGCGTCGGCCACCGCGCCGGGCATAGGCGACCAGAGGCAGAGGCTGTCGCGCAGCTCCTCGGCGGTGACGCCGATGGGTGTGTTGATGTCGGCGGTGGTCAGCCGGTGGACGCTGAGGGCGCGGATGATGCGCTGGGCCAGGGGCAGCAGGGGCTTGCGGGTGTAGGCGTTCTGCACCCGGCCCGCCAGCACATTGCTCTTTTCCACCACTTCGGCCACGCCGGGCAGGGTGCGCAGGCTGGGGTTGTCCAGAATCATCCCCCAGTAGTGGTCGTAGGAGATCAGCCCGGTCTGGTCGCTGGGCACTTCGACGTCCAGCACCTGGCGGATGGCCTGGCTGAAGGTGCGCAGCACCTCCCGCTTTTCGGCGATGTAGACCTTTTCAAAGGTTTCGATGTAGCCGGGATGGATGGGGAAGAGGTGGGCAAATTCGTGCAGCCGTTCGGCCAAAGGCGGGTAGAAGGGAGCAAAGCGGCGCAGGTGTTCGGTGATGCGGGCCAACTGCTCGTCGCTCTTTTTCAGCAGCCGTTGGGAAACCACAAAGGCGATGTCTTCGCGGGCGATGTGTACCTGCTCGAAACGATCGCGCACCCGGCGCAACTGGTCCGCTACAAAGCTGAAGCGGGGGTTGTCGAAGAGGGTCTCCTGCACGCCGGCCACAAAGCGGAAGGGTACCGATTCCACAATTTCGCCCAACTCGCGCAGAAAGCCCAGGTCCAGAATCAGCGCGCGCTGCTCCCGGCTGCGCAGAAAGTCCAGCAGTTCGTCCAGCACAAAGAGGATGCCCTGCTCCGGGTAGCGCTGGCTGAAGGCAGCCACCGCCTGGATCAGCGCCTCTTTGTTGTTGGTCACTGCATCGGCCTGGGGAAAAGTGAAGGGCGTACCGGCCTCGTCCAGAAAGTTCTCCAACTCGGCCAGCACACTGTCGCGCAAACTGCGGGTGACGCCGCCCAATTCGGCGCGCACCACCTGAAAGCGCCCGGCAATCGGGCCGACAGCTTCCCGCACCCGTTCGTTGCGCAGGCTCTGGGCCAGCTCTGCGTGTTCCACCAGCGCGGAGATGACAGCCATCAGGTGGGATTTGCCCGTGCCGTAGTTGCCCACCACCAGCACGCCTTTGTTGTCCGCGGCCCGGTCCATGCGCAGTTGGGGGATGACCAGATTGACCAGTTGGTCTTCCATACGCGCCGAGATGACATACGTCTCCACCAGACGGCGGGCCGCTTCCTTCTCCTCCGCCTCCCGCAGTTGGATGACGCTTTCCAGGGGTTCAAAATGGATGAGATCGCGATAGAGCATAATTCCCCCGTACGTCGGACTGCTAGTCCGACGGGTCGGACTGACAGTCCGGCCTACTGTACGTCGGACTGTCAGTCCGACAATAGCTGAATACAATACTCGCACAGGTCCGGCCTGGGCCAGATGTGGTAGTGGCTGTGTTCGGGCACGGCGTAGGCCAGTACGCCGTTGCTGTAGCTCCCCGGCCAGGCCACAATCAGCGGTCGCTGGCGGCTCGCGCCGCGCAGGAGATGCAGAGGATCGAGCTGCAAAGACGGTTCAAAGAGCAGATCGATCTGCGCACAGAGCAACGGTCCTGGCGGCGCGGCGCGAATTTCCACGGCCAGCAGTCGCGGCGCAGTCCATTCCCGCTCCCGGGGCAACAGAGGCAGCAGCCGGGGTGTCAGTTTTTCTCCCAGCGCAAGCAGCGGCCAGCCGTACTGTTGATGTAAGGAAGAGGCCCTGGCATACAAAGCGGCCGGGTACCTGTGAACCAGCAGCAGACAGGGATAGTAGGGCGGGTTGGACAGGAGTTTCTCGATGGCGGAGTGCATTGTGTGCTGCCAACCGGGGATGTGAAGTACAGCTTGCCTGGCGCTAACTATAGCCTGAAAAACGTAACTTTGCAAAGTTCCTTTTGTAGGTCGGACTGGTAGTCCGACGGTGTGTAATGCAAGTTGGGGGCACTGAGGCTCCAGGTGAGTCCGTGACCCGCCGAACGCCGGTCACGGACCGGCTGGGAGCGATAGTCTGCCCCAAATCTGAATTGCACCCTATTCGATTAAGCAGGTTTGTCTACATATACGGGCTATGCTAATCTTACGGGTAGTTTCTCCACCATCTGGAATTGACATGAACGATATACTGGAATTGGTTCATACAGCCGCATCCAGGGAAATTCTTTACCTGCCCCACGCCCTCCGGCAAATGGCGCGTCCGCAACGCCGCATCCGGCGTGTGGAAATTGAGGCTGTGGTGTGGAAGGGCACGGCGATCGAAGACTACCCGGACGATGTGCGGGGACATAGCTGTTTGATGTCGGGTGTCGGACAAAACGCACGTCCAGTGCATGTGGTCTGCGCCCCCAAAGCGGAGTATCTGGCGATCATCACAGCATATCTGCCCGCTCCCGAGCGGTGGGATGCTGAGTTTCGAAGGAGAAGATAGGATGAAATGCTTCTACTGTCAGGGAAAAATGGTTCGGGGGGTTACACCCTTTGATGTGACCCGGCGCGGCTATCACGTCCACTTTGACGCTGTGCCGGCCTGGGTTTGCGAGCAGTGCGGGGAAGCCTTGTTCGATAGCCAGGCTGTCGATCTCATCGAACACTCCCTGGACACTTTGGACGAGCAAACGTACCAGATGCGCGTGGCCGCGTGATAATTTGCACGAATTCTCATTCCGCCCTACCCACCCACAGGAGACCCACCGATGATCCTCAGCCCGCTTTCCCAGGCCGACCGCTACGCCGGTCTGCATCCCCGCTTTGCCGCGGCCTTTGCCTTTCTGCGCCAGGAGGGGCTGGCCGCTCTGCCCCCTGGCCGCTATGAGATCGACGGCAGCCAGCTTTTTGCCCTGATTACCAACGGCCCTGGCCGCAGCCGAGAGGTAGGCAAACTGGAATCCCACCGGGCCTACATCGACATTCAGTACGTGGCCGCGGGGATCGACAAGATGGGCTGGAAATCTACACCCACCTGCACCCGACCCCAGAGCGCCTTCGACACGGCGAAGGATGCCGTCCTCTACGACGACACGCCCGACGCCTTCGTGGCCACCGGGCCGGGGTCGTTCACGATTTTCTTCCCGGAGGACGCGCACACGCCCCTGCTCTCCCCGGGGAATCTGCACAAAGTGGTGGTGAAGATCGCCATCGCGTAGGGCGGAATGGTATTCCGCCCTACAAGAAAGGCCGTCTGCCCTGATGGACAGACGGCCTTTCTTGTGTTGGATCGAAATCCGTTCTACGAATGGGGTTTAAGCCTTCAGCCCGGACAAGACAACGCCTCGAATCATCAACCGCTGGGCGAAGAAGAAGGCGACAAGTGTTGGGATGACCATCAGGAAGGACATGGCCATCATCAATGGAATCTCCGTATTATAGAGTCCCCGGAAGAAGCTAATGCCCAGCGCAAGGGTGTACGTTTCGGGATCCGTCAGGAAGATCAGCGGCCCGTAGAAATCGTTCCAGACGCCCTGGAAGGTAAAGACAGCGACGGTCGCCAGGGCAGGTTTACTGAGCGGCAGCATAATTTGCCACCAGATGCGAAAGCGATTTGCGCCATCGAGAATCGCGGCTTCCTCCAATTCCATCGGAATTGTGGTAAAGAATTGTCGAAGCAGAAAAATGTTAAAAGCGCCGCCCCCAAAGAAAGCCGGTACCGTGAGTGGATAGAAGGTACCCAGCCAGCCGATGCGGCTGTAGATGATGTAGAGGGGGATGAGGGTGACTGCGCCGGGAAGCATGATGGATGCAAGCACAAATATAAACCACAAATCACGCCCGGGGAACTTGATACGCGCAAAGCCATAGGCACAGAGTGATGAGGCGAGGATTGCGCCCGTTGTGACGGTGACTGTGATAAAGACAGTGTTCTGCAGCCAGCGCGAGAAATTCATTCCCTGGTAAAACCAGCCATCGGGGAAATTTTGCCAACGAAAGGTCTTGGGTATAAAGGTTGGGGGGAAAACATAGACCTCCGCATTCTCTTTCAGGGACGTTGTGATCAACCAGAAGAGTGGCAACAAAAAGACGATTGCACCCGCGATCAAGAACGCATAGATCAGGATGAGGTAGAGAGTCTGTTTCGGTCGGTCAAAACGGATATCGCCAAGACCGAGATAGGTTTCCTGACCGTCTACCATGACTATTTCACCTCGGTTTCATAAAATACCCACAAGGCCGAACTGCGAAAAACCAACAACGTGAGCGACAGGACCACCAATAACAGTACCCAGGCCATGGCCGTTGCCATGCCCATTTGGGTAAAGCGGAAAGCCCGCTCATAGACCATCAGGCTATAGAAGTAGGTGGAGAAGAGTGGCCCGCCCTGGGTCAGAATAAAAGCTTCGGTGAAGTATTGGAAAGCGCCAATCAGACCCATCACCAGACCGAAAAAAAGGGTTGGCGTCATCAGCGGCACGGTGATAAAACGAAAAAGCTGTCGACTGTTGGCCCCATCAATCTTGGCTGCTTCGTAGAATGTTTCAGGAATGCCCTGCAATCCCGCCAAATAGATGACCATCCCACCCCCTACACTCCACAGACTCATCAACACGAGGGAGGCCAACGCCGAATTTGGTTCACCCAAAAAGCGTGAGGTTGGCAGCCCCACTCCTTTTAATATCGCATTGATCAGCCCATAATCCGGGTTCAAGAGCCAGCCCCACAGCACAGCACTGGCCACCGCCGGCACAATGGTTGGGATATAGAAACTGGTGCGGAAGAAAGACATGCCTTTTATACGCTGATTCAGTAGCAGTGCCAGCAGGAATGCGCCCAAAATCCCCAGGGGCACGGCTGTGATCGCATACAGGAGGGTCACCTTAACCGACTGCCAGAAGTTTGGCTCTTTGGTGAACATATTGACGTAATTGCGCAGACCGATCCATTCGGGAGAGCGCAGGATCGGGTATTTGGTGAAGCTGATATAAAACGAAGCGAGCATGGGGCCGATGGTGAAGAACAGCAGCCCAAGCACAACCGGCATAATGAATAGATAGCCCTCGACCGTATCGCGACGACGTCTTGTGCCGACAAGACGCGCAAAGAAGGACTTCTCCGTTTTTCGACTACTGGGCAAACTAGCGGTTTCAACAGCCATGCGGCCAACCTCCGACAAGAACGACAAGATGACTGGATAGCGAAGTAACGGGATGACAGGACGAACTCATCCCGTCATCCCGTTACCTGGCTCTTGCTATTGATAGTCAGATAAAGATTCGTGGGGCTACGAATGATTATCTGAACAACGATAGAATGTCAACCCCCGTTAGCTGTTCTCATCCAGGCAGTTCTGAATGGTTGTGTCAGCTTCGGTGAATGCCTCGGCAGCACCCTTGGTGCCACGGATCACTGCTTCGAGCGCCGCTGAATAGGCTTGATTCACCACACCGACGTAGAAGCTACCGCAATCAGCCGGGTGATCCATCACCGGCAGAATCGCATCATCCGCGCCGTTGACAAAGGCCATAAAGTTCTGGGGCGGTGTAGTCAGTCCCTGCATCCAATCGCCCTTTTCGGCGATGGAACGCAACAACGGCACGATGATCTCGGCTTTGGTCATCTTTGTCTGCACATCAGGTGTGATGATATTTTTGACATATTCATAGGCCAGTTCGGGGTGTTTGCTCTTTGAGTATGCCGACATGCCCCAGGTGCCCATGCCGGTGCGATGTTTGCCGTCGGGCATGAGGGGCATCAGTTGAACATCCCACTCGAATTTGTCGGCCACGTTGGTGCGGATGGGGGTGCGCAAGGCTTGAATATGGGTGTAGATGGCGGCCCGGCCCAGTTGGAAGGAGTCACCGCCCACGTCCAGACCGAGCGGCTGGGCAACGTTGTGTTTGCTCCACAGGTCAGCGTAGGCCTGCAAACCTTCCACCGTCTTGGGGTCTGACCAGGTGGATTTGTCATCGGCCAGAATCAGTCCACCGTACCCCACGACCCACGGGTAGATCGTCGCCCACCAACTCCACGTGGCATTCGACAGACCCCAATACTTGGGGTTGCCATTCTCGTCCTGCTCCATCTCTGTAATCAGCTTGCAGTTGGTAATCAGATCGTCCCATGTCCAGGTGTCGGTCGGCAATGCGGCCCCGGCCTGTTCAAAGAGCGTTTTGTTGTAATACATCGTCACCACATCCAGACCCGAGGGCAGGAAGTGGATTTCGTTGTCCACCGTGCCCAAACCAAGCATGGCAGGGAAGACATCATCCAGGTCTACATCGGGATCGCTCTCTGCCATCGCCTTCAGGTCGAGGGAGACATCGTTTTTGGCAAAAGGCACGGCAAAGAGATCAGCGCTGAAGAAGACATCGGCCAACGTGCCAGCCGCGGCCTGGGCATAGACCAGCTCGGCCAAATCACCGCTGATGAATTCAAATTTGGTCGTAACCTCCGAATGCTTGGCCGTGGTGGCGTCGCGCAGGAATTCATTGACCGGCTCTACAGGTGCACCCTGCAAAATGGAAACACGCAGTTCCACAGGCTCGGCGGTAGGGGCTTCTCCTGCACCGGCGGTCCCGGCAGAGGGCGGTGCGGGCGCGGCGCAGGCGGCCAGGGCAGCCACGCCACCAGCAGCAGCAACCAAACGCAGAAAATCACGACGGCTTACGGTACGTCTCTGTACGGACATTTCTCTTCTCCTTTGATAGGGACAATAAGAAACAGGGTGGTAGGAATTTGGTCAAACCCGTGGGGGTCTGCGCAAGGAAGTATAGAGGCCAATTCCCCTACAATGCAAGCCATCAAATCGCGAGGGATCAGAACCTGATGACACCCTCATCAGGTGCATCCTTGTTAAGATTTGATTACCCCTTCGGTCAGCCCTTTCATAAACCAGCGTTACAGCAAGGCATAAAGGATGATGACCGGGAGAACACTGGAGAGAAGTATCGCAGCATCAGCAACTTCATGGGCAAATTTGCCGCGCAGATGGGGCGCAACCGCGGTAGCAGTTTCGTAGCTGGCGGTCAGCGCTTGCCCAAACCCCTTTTGGATATAGTGCTCACCCTGAAACTGGTCTGGTATTATCAGAAACAGAACTTCGTAGCTTACATGTCTCATCACAAAACCAGGCTCGCCAAACTCGCCAGACTAACTACGCTAATCCACCATTGTGCTGCAATACTGGGGTGCATTTCAGGGTGGGCCTTCGATCACCTCGGCACCGCCTGCCAGCATGGCGGCATCCACCTGATCCCACGTGGCGGAATGGGGATCGAAGGTCACTGCGAAGTAGAGCCAGCCGTCGCGTGGGCTTAGTTCTTTCAGGCTGACGGTCAGCTTGGCCTCCTTCAGTGCCCTAGCGACGTTGTCTGTCGCCGAGTCGACGAGACAGCTACAGTAGGGAACTCTACCCCACACGACATCGCCGGCCTGCTGGAGAGTCGGCGTCCCGGACAGAGTCGACAGAGTCTGGCTGCCAGAAGCTGGCGACACCCCATTGGCCGGGGCCGGCCGACACGCCGCAACGACGATCAGTAGGACGGCCCCGACAAGTCCAACCAATATCCCACGGACTACTGGCATACCAAGAAACCCCCAATCCCGATGTCATGGGTCCGCGCAAAAGTCGCGCACCACTTTTTTCTGACAAGGTGACCGGATGACTTGCTCGTGTCACCTTGTCACCTTGTCTCGTGAAGTATGTCTACTGGCCTGGGCTACGCCGCGCTCGTAGGCTCGACCTTGAGCAGCGCGAGCATGATACTCGCCCAGAGGGCATAGGGAGCGACGTACGCGTCATCCGAGTTCGGCCAGCCCGTCCAATAGTGGTAATTATAGACTCGCACGTGCCGCTCCTCAGACATGGTGATCTCAATCACGTCGCGGAGGTAGATGTCGACAGCTTGGCGGACCAGATCCGTGTAGGCCTTGTCTGTTGGGGAAGGCGGAATCCCGTCCAGTTGATCGATCAGCACGTCGTACTCCGGGTTGTCATACTGGCTGTTGGCCCAGATATAGTTGTTCGTCTGACCCTGTGAGGGGGAATTGAACTTATGGTGGTAGTGCTGGAGCGTGCCCCAAGGCTCGCGGCTGCTTCCGCAGTGCACAATAATCCACATGTCGGCCTGGCCGGTCCGCACCGCAGCGAAGAATGGGTCATTGGTGGTGGCGTTGTACTTGACGGTGACGTCAAAGCCAGCGTCGCGGAGTTGCTTTTCCAGGACCGGGGCCATGGGTCCCAGCCAGGTGGGGCAATAGGCATCAGGCGTCAACCGCTGGCCGTCCTTGGCCCAGAAGCCGTCGCCGTCCTTTGCGTAGCCGGCCGCCGCCATTTCCGAATCGACCAGGTCCTGAGAGGAATTGTCGGGTTTGTACTTATCGACTATATCCTGGCACAGTTCCCGGTATGGATCGAGTCCGCCAAAGGTCGAGAAGGGCAAAACCAACGGGACGGTTCCCCCTTCGTAGGCCAGGTCCACCATCTGCTGCCGGTTGATGGCCGCCTGAACGGCGCGACGCACATGCACGTCGGCCATCGGGCCCCACTTCGTGTTGAGCCCTAGGGTATAGAGGCAGGCGTCAGGTGCGCCAAAGGAAGGCCCTTGCGCGTTCCAGCTTCTGAGGTCCGGGTTTTGCGCGTTGGCAGCCACAAACTCTCCGGGTTGGAATGTAATGTCGACATCCACCTCGTTGTTGATCATGCGCGCTTTCATCGAGGCGCCGGTGCCGAGCGGAATGAACGCCTGGCGCTTGATCTTGGACGCCAGCGAGAAGCCGGTCTTGACGCCCCACCAGTTGTCGTCGCGGTCAAAGAACTGTCCCTGGGGCGACGCCTCGGCCAGCTTGAAGGGTCCCGTGCCCACTGGCAAGCCCCGCTCAGGGTCGTGGTTCTGGAACGTCGTCCAGTCCTCGTTCTCCCAGATGTGTTTGGGTAGGATCGAGATTTGGATTTCCGAGTTCTCAATGAAGTAGAAGTAGAAGAAGCGGGGGTTGGCCTTGTTCAGGTTGATCGTGAAGAACTGATCGTCCACAACGGTGACGTCCTTCACCCACTCTTTCATGTCCGAGGAAAAGGCCAATTCGGGGGTGTCGCGCAGCTTTTCCAGGGTGAACTTGACGTCGTTCGCGGTGAAGGGTGTGCCATCGTTCCACGTCACACCGGAGCGAATGGCGACATCGACGCTCATAAAGTCGTCGGCGACCTTGTAACTCTCCGCCAGCCAGGGAATCTCTGAGCCGTCGTTGTGATTGTAATAGTAGAGGAACTCGAGGAACGTCTTGTTGAGCGAACCGCGAATCCGTCCCAGACCGCCGAGGGAATAGGGGTTGAAGTTGGTTGGCTCGGTGAGTTCCGTGTCGCCGCCATAATGGATCAGTGTGTTTTGCCGGGTGATGGCCTCGTCAGCGCCGCCGGCAGATGCAGACGATGCCGGCGCGGCATTAGCTGGTGCAGGCGCTGCGCCAGGAGGCGCAGACGGCTGCGCCGCGCAGCTTGCAAGAAACAAGGCCGTGGTGGAGCCGAGGCCAATCAGAAAAGAACGTCGAGTGAAACGCGTTGAATTCATCACAGATTGTTTCCTCCCCTTCTCATAGGTGTAATACATAAATATCCGGATTAGCCCTGACTCTTCTGGAAGCTTTGAGTTTCCAGAGAGGTGTTGGACCGGAGTCTGCTGGAAAACATACTTCCTCCCTGTCGTTGCCGTGCCAAGCGACCGACGGGAATACGGTCGTAGTTCCAGCAGAACCCACGACCGACAGATCAATTGTACGCAAGCACACGGTCACCTCCTTTCTAGCCACCAAGTCAATACCCGGGGATTCGGGCAATTAACACTCCTTGCCCTACAAGAGTGCCTCGACCACCATAGGTACACGTAGCCCCTCCGGAGTCCTCCGGGTTCAGGAGTGGTCCGCTAACCTTAGGCGCGCGCTATAAATATCTTATTGAGTGTTTCCGACTCGACCACCGGCGACTCGTTGTAGAGATGACAAGCCGTAGCCCGATGTGGCGCCGTCTGGTAGAGAGGTGGGATTTTCTCGCGACATATCTGCATCACCTCCGGACACCGATCGGCGAAGTAGCACCCTTGTTGCCTTGCCCCGTCCTTGTCGGTTGTGTCAAGGACGTTCTCCTTGATCCCCCAGGGGTGCTTGGGATCCGGTCGGGGGATGGACCCAATCAGCAAGCGCGTGTAGGGATGTTCAGGCTCTTTGACGACCCGCTCTACGTCGCCGACTTCAGCGACTGCCCCTCGATACAGAACGACGATGTTCTCGCTGAGCTGGTAGGCCGTAGTCAGATCGTGAGTGATGTAGATAAGCGAAATGCCGAATTGGCGGTTCAGATCCCGCAAGCTTTCGATGACCGTAGCGCGCAAGGACGCGTCGATCATAGACACTGGCTCGTCGGCAATGATGACCCGGGGACGCAAGAGAAGCGCCCTTGCTACCATCACCCGTTGCCGCTGACCGCCGCTGAGTTGATGCGGGTAGCGCCCCAGCGTCTCCTCTGGACGAAGGCCGACGGCCGTGAGCGCATCCGCGATGAGTTCACGACCTTGCGCCTTCGATTCGGCCAGGCGGAAGTTCGAGATAGGCTCCTCCAGCACATGGTCGATCCGATAGAATGGGTTGTAAACTTCGTAGGGGTCCTGGAAGATCACCTGGACGTCCCGCAAAAACTGACGACGCTGGTCCTGATCCAGTTGCCGCAGGTTAACGCCCCGATAGCATACCTCGCCGCTGGTCGGGTCGGCGAGGCCGAGGATAAGCCGCGCAAAAGTCGTTTTGCCGCTGCCGCTTTCGCCCACAATGGCGGTGATGGTCGGCGGCGACTCCTCGATGGTGAGCGATAGATTGTTCAGTGCAACCAGGGGGTTGCTGCGCTTGAAGATCCCCCTACCGAACACCTTGGTCAGGTGCCGGGTTTCGATCAGAGCGGTCATGATGCCTCCCTACCGTCTGAATTCGCCCAGTACAGATGGCACGCGACGTCGCGGTTCGACCGCACCGTCCGCAGCTTCGGCT
>JACQGT010000228.1 GCA_016199425.1 Chloroflexota bacterium | reverse complement strand
TTTCTTCTCTCCGCGTTTCCTCCACGCTCTCCGCGCCTCCGCGGTGAATCACTCCTGAGGTTTTCCCGTGTTTGAACTCGTCTTTTTCGGCACATCCGCCAGCGCACCGTCGGCCCACCGGGGGCTGTCGTCGGCGCTGGTGATGGTCAACGAACACCGCTTTCTCATCGACTGCGGCGAGGGCACCCAGCGCCAGATTCTGCGCAGCGGTCTGGGTTTTCGCCGTCTGGACAAAATCCTCCTCACCCACGGCCATTTGGACCACATCCTGGGGCTGGGCGGGCTGGCCAGCACCCTCGGCCACTGGGAGGCGCTGGACGAGCTGCACATCTACGGCGGCGCGCCCGCGATTGGCCGGGTGCGCGGGCTGATGGAAGTGGTCTTTGGCGTAGGTAACATCCCCAGCGCGGGCGTCACGCTGAATCTGTTGGAGGAGGGGCTGCTCTTTGAAGATCGCCATTTCACCCTCACCGCTTTTCCGGTGGTCCATCGGGGCGGTGGCTGTTTTGGCTTCACCTTCGCGGAGCGCACCCGGCGGCCCTTCGACAACGCGGCGGCCGAGGCGCTGGGTGTTCCCCAAGGGCCGGCCCGGCGCGATCTGGTGGAAGGCAATCCCATCACTCTGGCCGATGGCCGGGTGATCCAGCCGGACGACGTGCTGGGGGAGGCGCAGCGGGGTGCCAAGCTCTGCTTTGTGGGGGACGTAGGCCGCACTGGTCCCCTGCATAAAATTGTGGAGGAGGCTGACCTGCTGGTGATCGAAGCCACCTACCTGGAGGAAGAGGCGGAGATGGCGAAGGCGCACGGCCACATCACCGCCAAAGCCGCGGCCCGGCTGGCTGCCAACGCTGGCGTCAAGCAGCTCATCCTGCACCACATCAGCCGCCGCTACCGCACCCAGGACGTGCTGGCCGAGGCCCAGGCAGAATTCCCCGCCACGATTGTGGCCCACGACCTGGATTATTTCCGGGTACGCAAGGGGCAGGCGGTGGAAGTGGTAAAAAGATAGAACGCGGATTGGGCGGATGAATGCGGATAGAAACAAATGGCCCCGGAAATTTTTCCGGGGTCGTTTGTTTTAGACGACATCAGGCGAAGGCAGGTTCGGGAAAAGTCAGAACGGTCACTTCGCTGGACAGTTCCTTGACTTGCGTGAGCAGGTCGGTGATCACGTCGGTCTCGCGCCCAGTTAGAAACGGTTCACGACATTCAACGCAGATTTGCGACGGCACGTGTTTCACGATGACAATCGACTCTTTGAGGATAAACGGGATTGTTGCGCTTCCCGCTTCCAATGCACCGCCGCAGAGCGGACAGATATTACCTGCGCGTTTTCCAGTCATCTTCCCAACGCTCAAATAAACACAACCCAGTCGCCAGTTGCCAATCTCTAATCTCCAATCTCCTCCTATCCTCGTAACGCCCCCCCCGTCGCCTCTTCCACCGCGCTCACAATCCGGGCGCGCAGAGTGCTGACTTCCTTCTCAGTCAGGCTGCGCTCGGCGCTCTGATAGGCCACGCGCCAGGCCAGGGACTTTTGATTCACGGTCAAAGGCGCGCCCCGGTAGATGTCGAACAGCTCCACATCCACCAGCAGATCGCCGCCGCCCGCCACAAGCGCATCCCGCACCCGGCGCACGGTGACCTCTTCATCCACCGCAAAGGCCAGGTCTTCGCTCACCGGCTGGTAGACGCTGATGGGCGGCATGGCGGAAAGCTGCCAGCTTGGACGGACCAGCGGCCCCACGTGCAGTTCGGCCACGCAGACCCGCTCATCGCCCAGGCCAAAGGCGGCGCGCACCTTCGGGTGCAGCTCGCCCACAATGCCCAGGCTCTGCGCGCCGATGCTCACCAGTGCGCAGCGGGGACCAAAGGTGGGAGAATCCGGGTGGGCGCTGAATCGAACGGCACTTTTGTCGATCCCCATGCGGCTGACAAGCGTCTCCACCATCCCCTTCAGGTCGAAGAAGTCGAAGCTCTCCCGGTCGCTGGCGCTGCTGTGATAGTTGACAGGCTGGCGGGAGCCGGTGAGCGCGATGCAGACCCGGCGGTCTTCCTGGGGCAGCGTGCCGTCGCCCTCTTCCGGGCGGTAGACCCGGCCAATCTCGAAGAGGGCCTGGCGCGCGGCGTAGCGGCTGTTGTAGGCCAGCGTCTCCAGCGCGCTCACCATCAAATCCCGGCGCATGACCCGTCGATCCATCGACAGCGGATTCGTCAGTTCAATGTAGGGCGGACTGTCAGTCCGCCTGCGGTCACCAGCGGCAGCCGCTACCGCTGTCGCCAGCAGCTTGCGGTGATTTTCTGGGGTGGTCAGCGCGTAGCCAATCGTATCCTGCAAGCCGCACGCCACCAGAATATCCCGGATTCTCTCCTCCGTCTCCAACACTTCGTTGCGGCGTTGAGGGGGCAAGGCCGTGTCCAGCAGTGTGACGCCCACTTTGTCGTAGCCCACAATGCGCGCCACCTCTTCGGTCAGATCGGCGGGCATGGCGATGTCCAGCCTGTGCCAGGGGACGGTAGCGGCCAGCACCGGTTCGTTCTCCGCCCGGTAGAGACCGAAGATCGCATTTTCCGGCGCGTCCACAGGAATCGACGAAAGCTCTGCCACCCGAAAATCCAGCTTTTCCAGGGCGTCAGCAATCTGGCTGCGGGAAAGCTCCATCCCCAGCAGACGGCGCACATCCCCTGCGCTGGTGTAGACGGTCGTCTCGGCCTGGGGGATGGGATAGGCGTCCACAATGCCGGGGACGATACGCCCGCCCGCATACAGACGCATGAGTTCGGCGGCGCGGCGAGCCGCGCTGTCGTTGAGGGTGGCGGGCACGCCCCGGGTGAAGCGGTGGCTGGCCTCGCTGTGCAATTTGAGCTTCTGGCTGGTGCGCCGGTTGTTGATGCCCTCAAAGGTGGCCGATTCCAGCAGAATGTGGCGCGTGCCGTCGTACACTTCGGTCTGCGCGCCGCCCATCACACCGGCGATGGCAATCGGCCCCGTGCTGTCGGTGATGAGCAGCATCGAACCGTCCAGTTGGCGCTCCTGGCCGTCGAGGGTCGTCATCTTCTCGCCGGGCCGTGCGCTGCGCACAATCACCGTCGGTTTGGCTGCCCCGCTTTGCTGCGCCCGCTCCACCAGCAGGTGGTAGTCGAAGGCGTGGAGGGGCTGGCCCATCTCCAGCATCACATAATTGGTGATGTCTACGATATTGGAAATGGGGCGCTGGCCGGCCTTGCGCAGCCGCTCCTGCATCCACAGAGGCGACGGGCCGACGGTCACGTCCCGGATAAGGGTGGCGGTGTAGCGGTTACAGAGCGCGGGGTTTTCGATCTCCACGGCCACGTAGTCAGTTGCGTTGTCGTCGCCGCTGGGCTGCCAATCGTCCGCTGGCAGGTGCAGCGGCGCACCGGTCAGCGCGTGGACCTCCCGCGCCACGCCGCTCATACTCAGACAGCGGGCCATGTCCGGCGTCAGTTCGATCTCTACCACATCGTCGCCCAGATAGTCGCGCAGAGGCACGCCGGGGGGCGCGTCGTCGGGCAGAAGCAGAATACCCTCGTGCTCCTCGCTCAGCCCCAATTCCAGTTCGGAGCAGACCATC
>JACQGT010000205.1 GCA_016199425.1 Chloroflexota bacterium | reverse complement strand
GGGTAGGCTGGGGCTGTTGCCAGCCATATCGAAACCCAGCGGGTAGACCCGTTCGCTTGGTTTCGATACGCCTCGCAGACTCGGCTACCCTTCGACAGGCTCAGGACACCGCTCAACCGGCGCTCACTGATCCTGCCTGAGCAGTTGCCAGGCGCAGGCTTTGTTCTGTTCGGAGGCGACCGGTTATAATGCTCCATACCGCATCCATTCTGACCGAACTGCATTGCGAGCGCTGATGTTCCCAAACTCCGCCTCATCCCTTGCCCGTTTGCGCCGCCAATGGCAGATCGCCGTGGGTGTCGGCGGGCTGGTGGTCGTCGCCGGGTATTTCTGGCTGCGGCAGGGCGATCTCTCCCCAGCCCGGTCCTTGCAGTGGGCCGTGCTGGCTGCACTGCTCCTGGCTGTGGAGATGCTCGTCCTGCGCCGTAATCTCCACAAAAACCGGCCTACGCCCGACAGCCCCCTGCGTTCGAGCCTGGGCTGGGGCAACGCCGTCACCCTGGCCCGGGGCGCGGCCTATGGGCTGATGGCCGGATTCCTCTTTGCGCCCCGCCCCGGCGGTCTGCTGGACTGGGCAGCGGCCATCCTCTATAGCGCGGCCATTGTCGCTGACTATTGCGACGGCTATCTGGCCCGCATCACCAACCACACGACACTCCTGGGCGAAGTGCTGGACATCGAATTCGACGGGCTGGGAATGCTGGTGGCTATGGCCCTGGCCGTCCAGTACGGCCAACTCCCGGAAGCGGTTCTGCTCCTGGCGGCCAGTCGCCCGCTCTTTCTGTGGGGGATGAAGTTGCGCGAGCGCTGGGGGCTGCCCAATCACCCGATGACCCCCAGCGATGAACGGCGCATTGCCGCCGGGCTGCTGATGGGTTTTATGGGGATCGTCCTCTGGCCGGTCTTTGCGCCCCCCGCAACGCACATTGCCGGGGCCGTCTTTGGCGGCGCAGTGGCGGCCAGCTTCCTGCGGGATTGGCTGGTGGTCATCGGCTGGCTCAAGCCCACCAGCCCAGCCTACATCCGCTGGCGCGCCCGGCTGAAAACGATTATCTTCGAGCGTATTCCCCTCCTGCTACGCCTGGCAAGCCTCCCCGCCGCGACTCTGCTCCTCTGGAGCATTGTCCGTATAGCTGGCCTATGGACCAACGGTCTGCCGTCTGCTGTCGTTCCACTGCTCATCGGTCTGGGTCTGCTCGCCGGAATCACCGCGCTGCTGGGCGTCATCGCCCGGCTGGCCGCCATCGGGCTGGTCGCCCTGGCCTGCGCCGATACGGTTGTACGGGGGGACAGCCCGGAAGCGCTGGCGCTGCTGGCGCTGGGTGTGCTGCTGGTGGCCCTGGGCAACGGCAGTCCTGCCCTGTGGACACCCGACGAGCGTCTCCTGCGCCGCCGGGCCGGCGTCCGCACACCAGCGCCGGAGCGTCCTGCGTGAAGCTGCACCTTTCCCGTCGCTGGTTGGACGGCGCAGCCCTGCTGCTCGGTCTGCTGCTCTTTTGGATCTTCGCCCGGCAGGTCGATTGGGGCGATGGATTGTCCCTGCTGCGCCGTATCGGCCCCACGCCCTTTCTCATCTACCTGGCGGTCAATGGCGGAATTGCCGTCCTCTTTGCCGTCCGCTGGTGGCTGCTCCTGACCGGGATGGGTGTGTACTTGCCCTTTGGCCGGGTGGTCGTCTACCGGATGATCGCAGCCACCGTCAGCCTGCTCACCCCCGGCCCCCAATTCGGCGGCGAACCGGCCCAGGTCTATCTGCTGGTGCGCCATTCCGGAGTGGCCGCGCCCCAGGCCATCGCTGCCGTCGCCCTGGACCGTCTGCTGGAATTGGCGGTCAATCTGGCCTTTCTGACCGGGGGCATTCTCTACACTCTCTGGACGGGTGTGCTGGGCGCGGCGCTGGATGGCCGGGTGATTCTCCTGGCGCTGATCCCCCTGTCTCTGCCCCCATTGCTGTTGTTCTCGTTCTGGTGGCGGGGGCGCTTTCTGACGATAGCCGCCGAGGCGCTGCTAAGGCAGTTGCCAGAGCGATGGCAGCCGCGATCTCCGACGCGTCTGGTCGAATCTCTGCGCGGTGGCGAAGCTCACATCCATACGATTCTGCGCCAGAATCCCCGCCTCGTTGCCATCGGCGCGCTGGTCTCGCTGGGCAATTGGCTGGTATTGCTGGCGGATTTCTGGCTGGCAACCCGTCTCATCGGTCTGCAATTGGACGTTGCCCAGTTCATCGGCTTTGTGGTGGCGGCGCGTATCGCCATTCTGTTGCCCATTCCCGCCGGTCTGGGCGCGCTGGAAGCCAGCCAAATCCTGGCTGCCCAGCGTCTGGGGCTGAACCCGGCCCTGGGGCTGGGGCTGGTCTTGCTCTTTCGGGTGCGGGATGTGGCCCTGGCCTTGGGGGGGCTGGGGCTGGCCTGGCGCGAGAGGAAGAGACCGGCGCTCCTCCTGCAACCGGCAGCCGTGGGCAGACTGCTCCAACCCGAAGAAGATCGGTGAGTTCACTGCAAAAAGCCCAAAAGCGCACCGCGGAGGCGCGGAGTTCGCGGAGGAAACGCGGAGGGATTCAGGAGAAAATCTCCGCGTTTCCTCCGCGTCTACTACGTGATTCCAAGAAAGTTTTTGGACGCAGATTTTCGCGGATGAACGCTGATTACGCAGAGCAAATCTGTCAATTCTGAAATCCGTGTTCTAAAGACTTTCTCGGTTTTACGCAAGAAACTCGCGCCTCGAGTTTTTTATAGGACGAATTGAGCCGCCCCGGCTTGACGGGACGCGCCGCGGTGAAATTCCTCTTTTTGCGCTGGACTCATCGGTAATCGATGGGTGTATTTCAGTTTCGGGGCACGCGATTCCGGGAATCGACCAGCAGCAGTCGGCAAAACCGGAGATCGCCTGGTCGATTCC
>JACQGT010000216.1 GCA_016199425.1 Chloroflexota bacterium | reverse complement strand
TCCTGAACCCGACCTATTGATGGCGAGGTTGATTGCTTATATCGCACGTGAAACGTGAAGCGTGAGAGTACGTCGAGTGATCTCACGTTTCACTCTTCACCTTTCCGAAGCGGAATATCACATCCCTGGCTAGACATCAATAATACAGAGCGGTGTAAATACCTGTGGGGATACGCTCGCTCCCGCCGGGTCCGTGTCCCGGCAGTGTCTGGTGGGCAATCGCCCGTCGGTCACGGACCGGCGGGGAGCAGGCACTGCTGAATTGTGTTTTGCGATCCCCTGAAATTGTAGCCCTGTGGGGTAGTGTACTATAATTAATGGTGAAATTCTTCGATCTTTGGCGTTTTTTCCCTATTAGCAGGGAGAAGCGAGCGCCACCCCTCCGCGATGACGCGCTCCCCAGTCGACGACGACGCAGCCGCAGTGTGACCCAGCGCCAACGCTTTATTCAGCAGAAAGTGTCCGTATGACCAAACGACTCGGAGTTTTGACCAGCGGCGGTGATGCCCCAGGAATGAACGCGGCCATTCGCGCTGCGGTGCGGGCCGCGCTCGATCAGGGCGCAGAGGTCTACGGTATCTACGAGGGCTATCAGGGGATGATCGACGGTGGCAACTACATCCGCCAGGTGGGGTGGGGTGCGTGCGGCGGTGTTCTGCACAAAGGTGGGACCATCTTTGGCACGGCGCGCAGCCCAGAATTCCGCACACGGGATGGGCGGCGCAAGGCCGTGCGCAATCTGCTGCTGTATGGCATCGACCGTTTGGTGGTCATCGGCGGCGATGGCAGCCTGACCGGAGCCAACCTTCTGCGCCAGGAGTGGCGAGAACTCAGTCAGGAGTTGGTGGCCGCCGGGGAGATCGAGCAGTCTGTGGTGGACGCCCATCCCTATCTGACCATCGCCGGTCTGGTCGGTTCCATCGACAACGATATGTATGGCACGGATATGACTATCGGGGCGGACAGCGCGCTGCACCGCATCACCGACGCCATCGACGCCATCACCAGCACAGCGGCCAGCCATCAGCGCGCCTTTGTGGTAGAGGTGATGGGGCGCAACTGCGGCTATCTGGCCCTGATGGGTGCGCTGGCCTCCGGCGCGGATTGGGTGCTGATCCCAGAAAACCCGCCCAATCTGGACAACTGGGAAGAGAAGATGTGCGCCATCCTAAGTGAGGGGCGCAAGATGGGCAGGCGAGATAGTATTGTTGTGGTGGCCGAGGGCGCGCAGGATCGCCGCGGCAACCCTATTACCTGCGAGATGGTGAAGCAGGTGCTGGAGACACATCTGGGCGAAGAAGCCCGGGTGACTGTGCTGGGCCACGTGCAGCGGGGCGGCTCGCCCAGCGCCTACGACCGGGTGCTGAGTACGCTTGTGGGCGCGGCTGCGGCAGGGCTGGCCCTGGCGGCGGGCGAGAACGACGAGTCTATGCTGGTGGGCATCCATCAAAACAAAATTACCTACCGGCCGCTGATGGAGTGCGTGAAGAAGACCCACGAACTCAACGACGCCGTGCGCAATCTGGATTTTCCCAAGGCGATGGAGCTACGGGGCAAGAACTTCCAGGAGTCCTTCCGCATTCTGCGCACGCTGATCCGCTCCATGCCCCATCCTCCCACCCCCGGCAAAGAGCGCATTCGTTTCGCGATTCTCAACGCTGGCGGCCCCGCGCCGGGCATGAACGCGGCTGTGCGCGCGGCTGTGCGGCTGGCTGTGGACCAGGGCCATATCCCGGTCGGGGTCTTCCGGGGTTTTCGGGGGCTGATCACCGACAATCTGGAAGAAATGGAGTGGATGAGCGTCAGCGGCTGGGCACCCATCGGCGGCTCCGAGCTGGGGACCAGCCGGAAGGTGCCGTCCGGCGGTGATTTCTATGCCATTGCCAAAACCCTGGAAAAACACCAGATCGACGCCATTCTGATGGTGGGTGGCTGGGCCGGCTATCAATCCATGCTGCGGCTCTATCAGGAGCGGGCCAACTTCCCGGCTTTCAATATCCCCCTCATCTGTGTGCCTGCCACCATCAACAACAATCTGCCCGGTACGGAACTGTGCATTGGCGCGGACACTGCGCTCAACAGCATTGTGGAAGTAGTGGACAAAATCAAGCAATCCGCCGTGGCCTCCAACCGCTGCTTTATTGTGGAGGTGATGGGGCGTTACTGCGGCTACCTGGCCCTGATGTCGGCCCTTGCCACGGGCGCAGAGCGGGTCTATCTGCACGAGGAAGGGGTGACGCTGAAGGATTTGGAGCGGGACATTGGAATGCTCAAAGAGGGATTTGAGCACGGCAAGCGGCTGGGGTTGATGATCCGCAACGAGAATGCCAACCCGTTGTACACGACTTCGTTTTTGTCGGCGCTCTTCGAGGAAGAGGGCGGTTCGCTTTTTGACGTGCGCATCTCTGTCCTGGGCCATTTGCAGCAGGGGGGCGACCCCTCGCCCTACGACCGCATCCTGGCGACCCGGCTGGCGGCCAAAGCCATCGATTTTATCGAAGATCATTACCGGAAGGGCGAGGCCGATGAGTCTGCGGCTGCTATCGGCTTGCTCTCCGGCAACATTGAATTTACGCCTCTGTACGAGATTCCTCGCCTGGTCGACGAGAAGACCCAGCGCCCCAAAGAGCAGTGGTGGATGGAATTGCGCCCGATTGCCCGGCTGTTGGCCCAGCCAGGGCCGGGATTTCATAGCCATCAAATGTAATTGCGTATTGCGTATTGCGTAAGCAAGGCGTCTCTCTGGAAGTAGAACACCGATTGCAGAATTTACGGATTGTCGGCAGTTTTCAAGATAGAACACGGACTTCGCTGCAAAAAGGGGAATTTCACCGCGGAGACGCGGAGCGCGGAGGAAACGCGGAGATTTTCTGCTTAATTCCTCCGCGTTTCCTCCGCGCTCCGCGCCTCCGCGGTGTACTCTTTGGCTTTTTGCAGTAGAGTCACGGATTGTCATCGTCGTAACCTGTGACCGTACACGGAGAAGCAATCTCCAATCTCCAATCTCTAATCTCCAATATCTACAAATCCGAAGGAGTCTCTACTATGCGTATTGGTATCCTGACCGGCGGCGGCGATGTGCCGGGGTTGAATCCCTGCATGAAAGCTGTGGTCTACCGGGCTGAAGAAGAAGGCCACGAAGTGATCGGTATCCGCCGGGGGTGGGGCGGTCTGCTGGAACTGAACCGGGGCGAACCTGAAAGTGTGGCCAAGCACACCCAAGCCCTGAATAAGCAGCTTGTGCGCACGATTGACCGCACAGGCGGCACCTTTCTCCACTCCAGCCGCACCAATCCGGGCAAAGTGCGCCAGAAAGATGTGCCGGACTTCCTGAAAGACCCGGCCCATCTGGACGCAGAGGCCCACGACCCGCGCCTGCGCGACTTCACTGTCCATGTGTTGAAGAATCTGGAATTCCTGGGCATCGACCGGCTGATCCCCATCGGTGGCGACGACACCCTGAGCTACGGCGAACGGCTGCACAGCGAAGGCTTCCCGGTGATTGCCATCCCCAAGACGATGGACAACGACGTTTTCGGGACAGACTACTGCATCGGCTTCAGTACAGCCGTCACCCGCAGCGTGCAGTTCATCCACCAGTTGCGCACCAGCACCGGCTCCCACGAACGCATCGCGGTGGTGGAACTCTTTGGACGCAACTCCGGCGAGACCAGCCTGATCAGCTCCTACCTGGCCGGTGTGGACCGGGCCATCATCTCAGAAGTGCCCTTCGACCCGGAGAAGCTGGCCAGGCTCGTCATGCAGGACAAGCGGGCCAACCCCAGCAACTATGCGATGGTCACCATCAGCGAGGGCGCACACATGGCCGGCGGCGCGGTGGTGGAATATGGCGAGACCGACGCCTACGGCCATCGCAAGCTAGGCGGCATCGGCGAGATCACCGGCGAGGCGCTGCAGAGGATCACCGGCGAGAATATCATCAACCAGCGGCTGGGCTATCTGATGCGTTCTGGCGCGCCCGACGCGGTGGACCTGATGGTGGCGACGAACTACGCCCACCTGGCCATGGATTTGATCACTGAAGGGCAGAGCGGACGTATGGTTGCCATCCGGGAAGGCGTTTACACCCACATTCCCATGAGCACCGTCACCAGCGGTGTGAAGCGGGTGGATGTGGACCAGCTTTACGATGCGAATGAGTACCTGCCCAAAGTGCGCAATGTGATGGGCAAGCCCCTGTTCCTGTACTAAGGGCTGCCCTGAAAAATCGTCCTGAGTCCGAAGTCCTGAGTCGTTTTTCATCCCCCGTGGCGCACGACGGCGCACGAGGAACTGATGACTGATGACTGTATTGTTGTTGTACAGCCCCAGGTTTCGCAGTATAATGGGAGTGACATTGTGCAATTTTGCACGAATGGTTGAACACACAAGCGATCCCGCAGCGGCGGGTGATGAACACGAAAAACTGAGAAAGGGACCCCAATCAATGATTCACGAATCGGTTTACGAGATCCGCCAGGGTGTGGTGAATTCTCTCAAAGTGGAGCACGGCAAAGTGGAGGTGGTGGACGAAAAGCGTCTGCGCAGCACCGACATCGACATTCTGGTGCGGGATGCAGTCTTTGGCACACCGGCCGTACGTGACTTTGCCCGTTGGCTGATCTGGGAAACAGGCCAGGCGCTGGGCGCACAGCCGGCCAGCATCCACGAGTTCTACATTGCGCGAGGTCGGGGTGAGTGGTCCGACCGCACAGTGCCGGCCATGAACATCCGCTTCTCCACCTACGACACGGGCCGGGCCGCGCTGCGCGCCGCGTTGGCGACCGACACCCGGGCCTTCATCTTCGAGATCGCCCGCAGCGAGATGGGCTACACGGACCAGGAACCCGCAGAATTTGTCACTAGCCTGATCGCGGCGGCCATCAAAGAGGGCTATCGCGGCCCGCTCTTTATCCAGGGCGACCACTTCCAAGTGAAGGCGTCCACCTACAAAAAAGACCCGGTGGGCGCGATCCAGGAAGTCAAGGACCTGATCGCCAAGGCCGTGCCCGCGGGCTTCTGGAACATCGACATCGACACCAGCACCCTCGTGACTCTGGAGCCAGAATCTCTGGTCGATCAGCAGTACCACAACTTCCTGCGCTCGGCAGAGATCACCAAATTTGTGCGGGATCTGCAACCGGCGGGCGTGACCGTCAGCCTGGGCGGCGAGATCGGCGAAGTGGGCGAGAAGAACTCCACCACCGAGGAGTTGGATGCCTATATGGCCAACTATCGGGAAGTGCTGGCCGGGTTGGGCAATTATGCGGGTCTGAGCAAAGTCAGCGTGCAGACCGGCACCAGCCACGGCGGCATTGTGCTGCCCGACGGCTCGATTGCCAAAGTGGCGGTCGATTTCGACACCCTGGCCGCGCTGGGCGACGAAGCGCGTGTCCACGGCGCGGGCGGCGCTGTCCAGCACGGGGCCAGCACATTGCCTCGGGACTATTTCAACAAATTCCCGGAAGTGCAGACCCTGGAAATCCACCTGGCCACAGGCTTCCAGAACATCTTTATGGACGATCCGGCCTTCCCGGCGGGGCTGAAGCAGCGCATCTACAAGCATCTGGACGTGCATCATGCGGACGAGCGCAAGAAGGGGCAGACCGACACCCAGTTCTACTACAGCACCCGCAAGAAGGCCCACGGCCCCTTCAAGCCGGAACTATGGAGCTTTGCCCCGGACAACTACGCCGCGCTCTACCAGTCGTTGGAAGACGAATTCCGCTTCTTCTACGAGAAGCTGAATGTGACCAACACCAAAAAGTTGGTTGAGCGGCTGGTTGCGCCTGTGGAATATCACCAGCCCATCCCCGCCAGCGCCCGGATGGTGGGCGACGATCTGGGGTTGGCTGATTAATTGTAGGGCGGAATGGTATTCCGCCCGAAATACCGTAGGACGGAATGCCATTCCGCCCTACAAAGAAAGCCCGTCCGTCACTCGACGGGCGGGCTTTCTTTTTCCAGGCCAAAACTCTCCTGCCATTTGCGCAAAGACCCATTCCCCGCTATGCTGACAGCTATCCTCCGGCGTGTTCAATTCTGTCCTCGCCACAGGAGCTGCAATGGCCCACTTTCGGTTGTCCAGAGGGGTTCTTGTTTTTATCATCATTACACTATATTTGGTCTTGGCTTCAAATGATTCAATTCACTCTGCCGCTCAAACGGGAGAGCCGATCCGCATCTATCCTGCCACGCCTAGCTTTTCTCAGCCCTTCTTTGTCACCGTCTCCGGCCAGTGGACCAATTCGTGTGTGCCTATCTTCCATTCGATGGAAGTGACGGAGAGATATGTGCGCCTGGAAGCCAGAACGCCCGGCCCGCTCGTTTCATGCATAGACGCCCTGACGGATTGGGGCTTTTCGGTTCTGGTTCCGCCACGACCGCCTGATCACCACCTGGCAGAGGTCTTTATCGTCTCCGGCATCACCGGTGAGAAGATCTCTTTTGCCAGACACGAATTTGATGTCAAAGGCGGTATCCAAATCGTACCGGCGCTACCGCTCGTCAATGAAAATGTCACTCTGCGTCTGGCCGAGTTGAACCCGGACGGATGCGTCCCAAAATATGCTTCACACGCCGTGCAGGGGCAGGCAGTGACAGTTGAGGCGCAGATTCCCGATCTTGTGTGCGGGCAGGTGGAAACGCCCTGGCAAATGGAGGTAGCGCTGGGGTCTCTGGCGGCGAGCGCTTATCAGGTGGAGTTGTTTGTGACTGATTATCGGCACACACCGCCAAAACGTACCCGGCTGCTGGAGCAATCATTTGTGGTCGTGGAGCAGCTATTGCACATATATCTGCCCCTATGGGGTTGTTTTGGGTCGTCGATCTCGCCTTTGGGTTGTGTGATCATTCAAACGCCCGACCTGCCTGGAGTCTCGCCGTGACCCCCGCCGGCTGGATTTGTGAATGTACCAACCCGGCGTGTCTTTTCCGCTTCCCCGCGGCGCTGGACGACGAACGGCGGCTGGTCTGTCCGGTCTGCGCCGGGCCGACGGTGTGCTGGCTGCTTGCGCCCAAAGAGGGGGAGGAAGGCGGCGTGCGTCTCGACCCGATGACCGGGCCGGTTGTGGCGTTGCTGCTGGACAACATCCGCAGTACTTACAATGTGGGGTCGCTGCTGCGCACGGCAGAGGGCGCGGGCATCGCCCACGTCCATCTGTGCGGCATCACCCCTCGTCCCGACCACCCGCGGGTCGCCAAGACGGGGCTGGGCGCAGAGGAGATTGTGCCGTGGAGCTATCATCCCAACGCCCCCATCGCGGCCCGGAGACTGCTGGACGAGGGCTGGCGGCTCTGGTCCCTGGAAACGGGGGCGCGGGCCGAGCCGATCTTCCACATCCACGCCCAGGAGGCTGACCGGGTGGTGCTGGTGGTGGGCAACGAAGTGACCGGCGTGGACCCGGCCCTTCTCGACCTGAGCGAGCGCATCGTTTGTCTGCCTATGGACGGCGCGAAACGGTCACTCAACGTTGCCAGCGCCGGCGCGGTGGCGATCTATTGGCTGCGCTATGGGAAGAGGTAGTCATCAGTGAGCAGTAATCAGTCGATCATCACCGCGACTGATTACTGCTCACTGATGACTGATAACTGTTCACTACTGAAACCCAATCTCCACCACCCACGAGAACTCGATGCAAACAATCCTTTTCCTCTGCACCGGCAACTACTACCGCAGCCGCTACGCCGAACTGCTCTTCAATGAATTGGCGGGACGGGCTGGTCTCTCCTGGCGCGCCGCATCCCGTGGGCTGCTGGTGAAACCCGGCGTCAACCCCGGCCCCATCGCCCAACCGACGCTGGCTGCCCTGCGCCTGGCCGGAGTCACCCCGTCCCAGGCAGCAATCGAGCGCTATCCCGCGCAGGTGAGCGCGGGCGAACTGGCCGGGGCTGCGCGGGTCATCGCTGTGAAGGAAGCCGAACACCGGCCTCTGCTGGCGACGGGCTATCCCGGCTGGGAAGATCGGGTGGTCTACTGGCACATCCACGACCTGGACCAGGCCACTGCTGTTGAGGCATTGGGTGAGATCGATGCGCTTGTGCGCGCACTTGTGGAAGAATTGACGACGGACAGCGGGACGGACAGCGGACCGATGACCAGTGGTAGGTAACCGCTGGCTGGCTTTCTACCGGGAGCAGCGGGGGTCGCCGTCTGTCGTTGGCTGGTCGATGGCCCTGGCCTCAACGGGAGCGGCAGCGTTGGTCACGCCTCTGGCCCGGAGCGCGGTCAGCGGCGGGCTGGACCCGCTGGCGATGCTCCTGGCCCGGCTGGTCATCGCCGTCGTCCTGCTGGGGCTGACGCTGGCCCTGACCCGGCCCAGCCTCCTGCGCATCGACCGCGAGCTGGCGGGGCGGGTGGCGCTGGTGGGCGGCATTGCCGGGGTGGAAATCTGCTGCTTCTTTCTTTCCCTGGCCTGGATCGACGCCTCCATGTCCGCCATGCTGAAGTCGGTGCAGCCGCTGGTGGTGCTGCTGCTCCTGGCCGTGGGCGGGGAACGGCTGACCCGTCGCCATCTGTTGCGGCTGGCATTTGCCTTCGCCGGTATCCATCTGCTGGCGGGGCCAAGTGGAGCGCTTTCCAGCATAGGGTTGATTCTCACCGGGCTGTCGATTCTGCTTTACGCCATTCAGTTGGTGTTGCTCCAGTGGCGGCTGCTGGGCTACGACCCGCGCACTGTGACACTCTATCTGCTGGTGATGATGACGCTGGTGGTGGCGGCATTCTGGGCTGTGCAGGGCGCGCGCTGGAGCGATCCGGGCGTAGCCGGTTGGAGTACGATTCTGGTCATGGCCGTTGTCAGCACCTATTTTGCCCGGCTGGCCCAGTTTGTGGCGATGCGCCACATCGGCGGCGGGCAGATTGCGCTGCTCTGGCCTGTGCAAACCCTGCTGATTATTTTGCTCTCCGTACTCTTTCTGCACGAGCGGCTCACGCTCGTCCAATGGACCGGCGGTGTGCTGGTCCTCGTCAGCGCCGGTCTTGCCATCAACCGTAGAAGTGAGCAGTTATCAGTGAACAGTGAGTGGTGAGTAGTGACCTGGTTTCACTGCTCACTGATCACTGCAGTAAGTTCTTCCTTGACGAATCCTTATCAATCCGTGTCCATTTTTTCAGGAGGTTCCCATGCGTTTTGGAATGAGCGGCTGTTTTCTACCGTCCGATATGGACGACGTGACCCCGGAGATGTGTCGCCGGGTGCGGGAGTTGGGCTTCAGCGGTATCTTCACCCGCTTTCGCGCCAACGATCCCCACACCACCCCCCGCCACAAGGCGCAGCGGCTGCGCAACCTGCTGGCCGGGGAAGGGGTGCGGCTCTATCAGGTGACGGGCTACTGGCAGAATCTGGTCACGCCAGACGAGGCGGCGCGCCAGGAGTCTGTGCGCACATTACAGGCCGCGCTGCGTCTGGCCGGGTGGATGGGTGCGCGGGGCATCGACACCGGCCCCGGTTCGATGAATCCGGCTGGCCCCTGGTTTCCCCACCCGGACAACTGGACGGTCAGCGCCGAGCGCCAACTGGTGAAGACGCTGAAAGAGTGCCAACCCGCAGCGGAGGATGCGGGGGTCTTCCTCAGTTTGGAGAGCCACCAACTGGTGACGCTGAAGACGCCGGAGATCACCGCGGCCATTCTGGACGAGGTAGATTCGCCCTGGGTGCGCTGTGACTACGACTCGGCCAACTGGATTACGTTGGAGACGGTCTTCGACACAGGCAAAGAGGTCAGCCGTCATTTCGATCTTTTGGGAAAGCATATGGTAAGTTGCCACGCCAAAGATATTTGGATCGAAAACCGGCTGGCCCTGCACCTGAGCGACGGCTGCCCCGGCAAGGGACTGATGGACTTCAAGACCCTTTTCCGGCGTATGGAGGCGCTCAACCCGGACTATCCGGTCATCTCTGAGGGCAACAGCACAGAAGAGCTGCCTGCCGTGGCCCGCCTCTTCCACGACACGGCCCAGGAGTTGGGCATCCGCGTGCTGGGCGCGGACGGAGGCTAAAAAAGGACACGGATTTGCACGGATTTTTGGGATTTTCACGGATAGAAGAATAGAACGCGGATCGGGCGGATTGGAGCGGATTTTATTACACGGAAAATAGGGACACGGATTCACACGGATTGGCAGGATTTTCACGGATTCAAATCTGCGCAATCTGCGCAATCTGCG
>JACQGT010000215.1 GCA_016199425.1 Chloroflexota bacterium | reverse complement strand
GTTCTCCCGGCAAGAGATCGCTGTCTACGGTGCAATGAGCGCCGGGAGAACCCAACAGCGCCCGTTTCCTGCAGTGGGAATGAGGTCATCGGCCTTACCAGACGTTCCGCGGTGAAATCATCCTTTTTGCAGTGGACTCAATCCGTGTGAATCCTGACAATCCGTGTCCTTATTTTCAAGTTCAGAAAGAGCAGGCTTGTGAACAACAATTCCTCCATCGACCTGGCTGTGGCCTTGACAAACATTGCCAGTGATCTGCGCGCCCTGAGCAATGCAGGCATTCACTATACCGAAGACCCCTACCAGATCGAGCGCTATCACCGCATCATCGAGTTGTCCACCGAGTTGACCAGCCTGGCCAACGGCCACAGCGCGGCGGATCTGCACCAGCTTTTCTTCGCCGATCTCCACTACAAGACACCCTACGCGGTGGTGGACACCGCGCTCTTTGATGACGACGCCCGCCTGCTCCTCATCCGCCGGGCCGACAACGGCCAGTGGGCCTTCCCCGGCGGCGCGTGCGATGTGGGCGAGCCGCCGATGGTGGGCGCGGTGAGAGAGGTCTGGGAAGAGACGGGCTATGTGGCCGAGGTAACCGACTTTCTGGGTATCTTCGACAACCGCTTCAACGGCGGCAAGAGCTTCCACCACCTCTACTGTCTGCTCTTTGCCGGGCGGGCCGTGGGCGGGGAACGGCTGATCACCCGCGAGACGCTGGACTGCGCCTGGTTCGCCGAGAACGAAATGCCCTGGCCGGAGGTGATGCCCAGCCACGTCACCCGCATCCGCCACGCCTTCGCCTGGCGCAACCAGCCGACGACACCGGTCTTCTTTGACCGGGTGGCGTGGCGACCGCAAGCGACTCTGCAACACGCGGGCGCGGTACGGACAGTTTCCCACCAGCCGAGGAGCGAGGAATGATTATTCACCCGCTGGCAGAAGTCTTTGGTTTTCCTGCTACCAACTTCTCGGCTGGGGCCGAAAGGTATCGGGCCAATCGCCTGTGCCCCTACAATAACCGGGTCCCTTCCTGTACAAAGGATAAAGCCAACGATCCTCTCGGCGTTTGCAGCATCTTTGATGGCGAGCAGCCTGTGATCACCTGCCCCATCCGATTTCGACAGGAGTGGCTGATTGCAGAGGATGCAGCTCGCTTCTTTTTTCCACCGGAGAACCGCTGGACATCGCTGACAGAAGTGAGGCTGAACGATCTGCACGGACGGTCGGCGGGGAATATCGACGTTGTGATAGTTGCTCACGACCAGAACGGCAAAGTGCTTGACTTTGGCGCGCTGGAAGTGCAGGCGGTGTACATTTCCGGCAATGTACGGTTGCCTTTTGCCGAATATATGAGCAGACGGCACGAAAAAGGACTGGCTGGATTGGCGCGGCGAGCAGCAATGGCCACGGCCGGATTACCTCTCCTCGTCGCGCAAGAGATTGATGCCTCAACTTCTATACAAAGGCGGAATCCTGGCCGGTTGGGGCAAAAAGCAGGCCGTTGCTGTGCAGAGCTCGTTTTTCGACACTCTGCCGGACTTGCAAGCAGTTGATCCCCAGGATGCTGACCTGGCGTGGATGCTCTATGATCTCAAAGTCGATGCGGACAACGAGCGCTATCAGCTCATCCATGTCCGTACCATCTACACAATCTTCGATATGGCTGTTCGGCGTATCACCACCGCGGATGCTGGGCCGATGGACGCTTTTGTTTTACAACTGCAGGAGAAGCTCGATCAACAGTTGGAGAATGGAAATCCGCCGGATGCGTCCACGTTCGTTGATCCTGCACTGAATTGATTGGCAATGCGAAACTCTCCCACATTCCAACTACCACTCTTCAAGCAGAACGATCTGAGCCGAGTAGTCAATGTCGCGTCGGTTCCTTTTCGTAGCCCCTTCCGTTATCCCGGTGGCAAGACGTGGCTTGTGCCACGAATACGGCAGTGGCTGCTGGGTAAGAAGGAGAAGCCCAATCTACTGGTTGAACCCTTTGCCGGCGGCGCGATTGTTGGTTTGACAGCGGCTTTCGAGAGGCTTGCGCAACGTGTGCTCCTGGCTGAACGGGACCCATCTGTGGCTGCGGTCTGGAAGACGATCTTGAACGCTGACGGAGAGTGGTTGGCCGAGAGAATCGTCAACTTCGAATTGACGCCCCGCTCTGTGGATGCGGTCCTGGAGCGAGATGCATCCACAACCCGGGATTTGGCATTTCAAACGATTTTACGCAACCGGGTCAATCGGGGCGGCATTCTGGCCGATGGAGCCGGACGGGTAAAACACGGCGAGAACGGCAAAGGGCTGTCTTCTCGCTGGTATCCTGATACGCTACGCAGGCGAATTCTCGATATTGTCCAAATCCGTGAGCGGATTTCCATCGTAGAGGGTGATGGCATCCTGACGATTCAGGAGAATGCTTCACGGCCAGATGCAGTTTTTTTCATTGACCCACCCTATACGGCTGCCGGAAAGCGGGCAGGCAGGCGTCTCTATACCTACTCGGATTTGGATCATCCCCAACTTTTTTCCATTGCGGCGGCAATTCGCGGCGACTTCCTGATGACCTATGACACTGTGGAAGAGATCGAGGAGTTAGCGTTGCAGTACGGTTTTGATCGTGAGTCAATCGCGATGAAGAATACGCATCACGCGCGCATGACCGAACTGCTCATCGGCCCCAATCTGGTATGGCTGCGTTAGTCACACAAAGAAGGGTGCATGAATCTACTACTTTTTTGGAAAGGACTGCTGATTGGCTTTTCCATTGCCGCGCCAGTGGGACCGATTGGGGTACTCTGCATCCGTCGCTCGATCGCCGAAGGGCGGCTCTCCGGCTTTGTGTCGGGCTTGGGCGCGGCCAGCGCGGATGCGGTCTACGGGACGGTGGCCGCGCTGGGGTTGACGTGGATTGCGGGCTTTCTGGTCGATCAGCAGATGTGGATTCGTCTGCTGGGCGGTCTCTTTCTCTGCTATTTGGCCGTTGCCACCTTCGCTGCCCGCGTCTCTCAATCCGCAGAAGTCCAACGATCGCAAGGCTCTCTGGCCGCCTTCGTCTCCACTTTTTTTCTCACACTGACCAATCCGTTGACAATTCTCTCCTTTGCGGCCATCTTTGCCGGGCTGGGTCTCTCGGCTGTAGTGGGCGGCTATCTGCCCGGCGCGCTGCTGGTGACAGGTGTCTTCCTCGGCTCAACGCTCTGGTGGATGCTGCTCAGCGGTGGCGCCAGTCTGCTGGGGCCGCGCTTGGGCGCAGGCGGTCTGGTCTGGGTCAACCGCTTTTCAGGCGTTATCATCGGCGGCTTCGGGCTGGCCGCGTTGGGGAGTCTGCTATAAAAAACACGGATTGCGGAATTTACGGATTGTCGTCTGGGGTGTATTTCAGTTTCGGGGCACGCGATTCCGGGAATCGACCAGCAGCAGTCGGCAAAACCGGAGATCGCCTGGTCGATTCC
>JACQGT010000214.1 GCA_016199425.1 Chloroflexota bacterium | reverse complement strand
CATTGCCGCCGCGCGTGTAGAGCCGTAGGGGCGCTGCGTTGGGGCCCCGGTTGGCGGCGGGCGGCGCAAACACCCCCCCCACCGATATACGGGGGATAGGGGCAGGGCCATAAGACTGGTCGGAGGTCAGACAGGCTGGTATTCCAGATGGGGAGAGCCGCTCAGTGCACCGTCCCGTTGGAAGGTGATGACCGCGGCATCTGTGCTGTCGAGGGTGAACGCGGCGGTCACATCCACCCCTTCCACCGCGACTGTGTAGCTGCCGGGGTCCAGGGGGCCAAACTCCACGGCGAAGGGTCCATACTCCAGCGCGCTGCCCGTCGGGCGCATCTGTTTACCGGCGCTCTCGCCGCGCAGAGTAACCGATAGACCTTTGCGCCCCAATACCTGCACACGTACCAGGCCAGGGCGACGCAGGGTGGCCCGGCTGCGCACATTGACTTGCCATTGGGGATTGGCTGGGGGAAAGTTGACGCGCAAACATTCGCCTGCGTTGAGTCGCAGACCAGCCGCCTGGACCCCACCGGCCACCAGATCGTATTGTCCTGGGGCCAGATGCTCGAAGCAAAATGTAGCGTCGTCGTCAATTCGTCGCGTCAGGCTGAGGCCGTCCGCGCTGGTCAAAATGGCCGTGCGCCCGGCCTGGCCTGGGGCCTTTCCCTGCAGCCCCGCGCGAGGAGGCGGGGTCGGCTCTACCGGTGAGGGAAGATCAAAGCCCACCAACAAATAGTGTTCGCCGTCTACCCCCAGCCGGGTGCGGGAGAGGTTCTGCTCTGCCCCGGCAACGCTGACGGTATAGCTCCCCGCGGCCAGCCCAGGAAAACGAAAGCGGCCGCGGGGGTCGGTCGTCACGCTGCGCCGTCGCCCATCCGCGTTTTGCAGTGTCACTTGGGTGGTCTCCCCGTTCGAGACGCGGCCTTCGATAACCGAGGCCCGGGGCGCATTGCTCTGGTCTGGCAGGCGTGAGTGGACAAAATGGATGTGCGTCTCCGTCGTGCGGCCCACGGGAATGGTCGCCCGCAGATCGCCGGGCGAGGAATCGGGAATCCCCAACAATTGTACGTCGTAGACTCCTGCCTCCAGCGGACCGGCGCTACAGCGTGCCATCCGCTCTTTGCCGCTGCGTACCATCGCCAGTACCCGCTCCCCCCCCACCCAGCGCAGACGCAGAGAGGGCGCGGCCGCCATATCCGCGGTCAGCGCTACGCTGCACTGGAGCATCCCGCCCGGCCCATCGGCTGCTTCTGTAATCTCGTAGCCCCAGCCCTGCACCGCCAGATCGACCGCCACCGTCTGATCGTCTTCGAGTCCAACATCACCCCGGCGACTGCCCGGCGGCTCTTCCACCCACAGGCTGTAACGCCCCGCCGGGAGATCGACAAAGCGATAGTCGCCGTTGGAGCGGGCGATGGTCTGGAGCGTCAGGCCGCTGTCCAGACTCACCAGGCGCAGGTCCACACTGGCCCCTCCCCGCACTTTGCCTGTGATCAGCCCTTTGCCTTCCAACGCAGCAGCGGTGAATGCGATCAGACTTTCACCGCTCTGGGCAGAGGATGCTGGTTCAGCGCTTGCCACCTGGGGTGTGTAGCGCGGGCATTTACTCTCGGCCTGCAGGACTGGCACAATCGGCAGTACGCCGTTGGGGTGATCCGGGCTATACCAGGCGTCGTTCTCCCGCGCTGGGCGGCTGCTGTCCAGCAACTGATTGGCCAGCAGCCAAAAGGACGCGCAAAAGAAATAGTCGGGCGCGGGAGCAAAGCGTGTGCTGCTGCCCATCAGTGTCCGGCACGCTTCCAGCGTATAGGCCAGATGCAGGGAAGGGGTGAGCGCGGGGTAGCGGGAATCGTCGGCCGCGCCGACGACGTAGCCGCCGCTGGTGGAGAGAATCGGGATCGCCCGCCCCAGCAGCTCCCGGTGGCGGGCGTGGAGGGGGGCAAAGTTGAAAAAGCCCCCGCTTTCCTCCCGTGTCTGTTGGGATGCAAAAGTCCGGCGGCGCAGCCGGTTGACTTCGGCCAGGGAGCGCCCCTGCCAGGCGTCGCCCTCCCACTCCTCGTCGGCCAGGGCCAGATAATAGCTTTGGGTCAGGGGCGCGCCTTCCCTGTGGACTGCATCGGCTGGATAATCCGGCGGGCGGTTGTGGCCGGGGTTGTGGATGGCCTGCCAGATGGGGCCTTGCAGAACGTCCCGTTTGCCCAAGCGGATCAGTTCGGTGATCAGATCCCAACCGGAAGCAGGATCGACCGCAGGCAGCGCGGGCAGAGCGCCCCGGGCCAGCACTTCCGCCAGGTCCTGGGCCAGGTGGCGGGCGACAAGCGCCTGGGCGTCGGGCGGCAGCACGCCGTTGCGCCATTGGGCAGGCAGATCGGGCCGGTGGCTGATTTCGATGTAGCGGACGCCGGCGCGCACTAGCCCACCCACTGCGGCCAGTTCCTCGTCATTCAGCGGGCCGGGGTTGGGCGCGGGGCGGTAGATGCGTACAATTGGCTGGATACCCGCGGCCAGAAGTTCCTCGACCAGAGGCAAGCACTCCCGGTGGTCGTTGAGTTTGATCCACGCCGCGCCCAATGCGCGCAATTCGGGGATCCAAAAGGCGCGTACCTGTTGGATGGGGAGTTGGCTGCGTCCCGCGCACCAGTGCAGGCCAATACCCGTGTCTGCGCTGGGCCGAGGAAAGAGGTGAATGTGCATAGGGCTATTATAATGAGGAGCAAGCAATGACGAAAGCTGTCTTGCCTGTCAGGTAGAAATAGGGTATTGTAGGCAGGCGTACCAATTCTTAGAAGCGCTGGGTATTAGGATATTAGAGATTGGATATTAGAGATTGGAGATTGGATCACGCCTGCGTATCACCCAATCTCTAATATCCAATCTCCAATACCTAATCTCCAATACCTAATCTCCAATCTCCAAT
>JACQGT010000213.1 GCA_016199425.1 Chloroflexota bacterium | reverse complement strand
GGGACGGCGACTGGTAAAGTTCATCGTCTCAGCCTTTGGGTTCAACAGGCGCAACGCCCACAATGCGCCACTGGTCGGTGGTGCGGCGGCTGTTGTTGGTGGGCAGATGCTCCAGAGTGAATTCGTAGAGGCGGGTCTCCTCGCCTGTCTCGCTGGGATAGACAATCCAGGCCCGCACCGTTGTCTGCAAGGGCGCGCCGCCCTGGGTTGTCTGGATAGGGCCGATGGCGTCCACAGTCTGGTGGTATTGCAGAGCAAAGACACGCAAATAGACGGCGAGGGTGCGGGCGACCGTCTCCCGCGCCTCTTCGGCCACCAGCTCCCGGTAGCCGCTGGGATCGAGCAGCCAGGCCAGCACAACTGCTTCCGGGTAAAAGGGCGTCTCCGGGATGCCGTAGCAGAAGATGAGCTTGCGCGGTCCTTCGCGATAGTAGACAGCAGGACGAAAAGCGCCGGGGCTGGTGTAGTCCGGGTCCAGATAGCGGGTCCAGAGGGACTCTTTGCATAGCTGGCTGCGGTCGTTCTCTGGGTAGCGGGCGCGCACCTGACGGATGGGGGAACGGCTTTCGCCCCCATCCCACTTCTCCACCTTCAGCCCGCCAGACGCCGCGATCTGTGTGCCGCCGTAGCCCTCCCGGGTGTTGCTCCACCAGAAGATGCTGATGTGGGTGACGCCGCCGATGGCGCTCTCGCCGCCGTAAACCACCAGTTCGTCGTTGGCGGGGAGAACGGCCGGCGTAGCAGTGGCAGCCGCGCCTGGGATCTGCTGGGCCGCCAACACTGTAAAATAGCTGTTCTTCACTTCGTCGGGAAGCACCCGCTTGACCTCAAACGCATGGGGAGGGGTGGCTTTGGGTGGGGCCACAAAGCCATAGCCCGCGCCCCGCCAATAGCTGGGGAGAAGTGTGTAGGGTTGCAGCCAGGGTGCAGGCGGGCGGGCGTCGGCTTCGCTGGCCGGCACGGAGGAGGGGGTCTGGCTGTCGTAGATAACCCCGCCGATGGGGCCGGCGATGGCTTCACCGTCGGCTGTTGTGCTTGCGTCGTAGGTGTAGAAGAGAAGATATTCCGGCTCGCCGTCGGCGTCGATGTTGATCGGCGTCCATTGGCCCACGGCCACCCATTCGGTGGGCAGAATGGCGCGCAGATCGATGTTCAACGGATCTTCCCCCTGGCTGCACCCGGCGAGGAGAAGCGGGAAGGCCAGACAGACCAGAAAACCACGAAGACACAAAGACACAAAGAAAAGACTTTTAGAAGTTCGACTTTTGAGTCCAGTAAAAAAAGGGGAATTTCCACCGCGGAGTCGCGGAGAAACTGAAGCCATTTTACCCTCCTGCCGGGGCGAGGGGCGGGGGCGGCACAAGTACAGGCTCGCCCGCCGCGGCGTGGACCCAATCGTCAGCCGGGAAGAGGCCGGGATGGAGCGTATTCCACGCTTCGCGCAATTCGGCGGCCACAAAGACCGAACCGCTGCCCACGATCAGACCGCCGGGGGGTGTCAGCGCATTGGCCGCTTCGATGGCCCCGGTCATTGTGGGGGCAGCCGCCACCTGTATCTGCTCTGGCGCGGTCTGCCGGACCACAATCTGTCCGAATTGGACGGCGAGATCCGCCAGCAGCGTGGCTTTGGGGTGCTGGCTTTGTACCAACACCACCCGCTGCGTGGAGCGCAGAATCAGCTCCATTTCCGGCGCCAACTCCTTGTCCCGGTTGGCCCCAAAGATAAAAGTAATGGGTCGTCCCGGATAGAATTGTTCCAGCGTGGCGAGAAGGAGCGTCACGCTGTCCACATTGTGGGCGCAATCGACCAGCAGGGGAAAGGGAGCCTCATTGGCCAGAGGCAGCATCTCAAAACGGCCAGGCCAGCGAGTGGCAGCCAGCCCCAACTCCACCCCGTCCCCGTCGATCTGAATCAATCCCCGCTCGGCCAGATTGGCGGTCATCTCCCAGGCCAGGGCCGCGTTGATCTGCTGATGGGTCCCCAGCAGAGGCACAGCCGCGCTGTGCAAAGGTTGCACTACGCGTAGGGGTGCGCCCAGCGCGGCGGCCCGATCCGCCAGCACCTGGGCCGCCTCCTGCTGTTGGGGCGCGCTGAAGATGGGAACGCCGGTTTTGATAATGCCCGCCTTCTCGCGCGCGATTTGGGCGATGGTGTCGCCCAGGATATGCATGTGGTCCATACTGATGCAAGTGATAGCGCAGACCGCGGGCAGAAGGACGTTCGTACTGTCCAGACGCCCGCCCAAGCCCACCTCGACGACGGCAAACTCCACCCCGGCGTCGGCGAAGTGCTGAAAGGCCAGGGCAGTGATGCGGTCGAAGACGCCCAGGTCTTCCACGGCATCCATTTTATCCCGCACCCGGCTGACCAGCGCAGCCAGATCGTCCCGACTGATGAGTTGCCCGTTGACCCGGATACGCTCCCGGAAGCTGTGCAGATGGGGGCTGGTGAAGAGGCCGGTGCGATAGCCCAGATGGCGCAGGATGGATTCGGCGTAGGCGCTGGTGCTGCCCTTACCCTTTGTGCCGGTGATGTGGAGGGCGTGGAAGCGCTGCTGGGGGTTGCCCAGGCGGTCAAGAATCTCGCGCATCCGGGCCAGGCTGCGCTCCGGGTTGTCGTACTTGCGCCCCCGCCCGCTGAAGCGCACATCGCGGAAGATCCAGGCCAGGCTCTCTTCGTAAGTCATAGAGGCAGATTCCAAATTGGTGGGGTAGCTGACCGTCGAGGATACTTGCACTGGGGAGCACTCCGACAGGGAATTGGACAAAGATCACAGGATGATTGTACTTCAGGACGATTGTCTTTGTAAAAATTCGGGCTTGACGCCCCCCCCATTCAACCCATTGACGTCTGAAATTGAAAAGTCAAGCAGCGACAGCGTGTTTCCGTCATTGTCGGCGCAGGCAGAGTTGTCTATAATGTCTGCATGAAAATACGACATTCTGATCATTTCCTCACCCCTCTCCAATCCTTCTCCCGCATCCAGTCCCGCTGGTCGCTGCTGGTTGCGCCAGGGCTGGCCATCAAACGCTGGATTCTGCTGCTGGTTGTCGGCGTCTTTGTGGCCGGGCTGGGGCTGGCCTTCATCCTGCGCAACCTCCACATCCCCCCTTTTGTTCCGCCCCCTCTCTCTGGGCTGACCCTGCCCCATCTCTCCGACTGGCTGCGGGGCGGGCTGTTGCTGACCTGGGGCACGGCTCTCGTCGGCTACGGCGTCTGGCAGATCAACCGGCAGGTGGCGGCGGTGCTGTTGGGGCGGCAGAATTCCCTGGACAGCCGGGAACTGATGGATGTGCTGGTCACCGGTCAGGAGCGCCGCCAGCGGCAGACCGGACCAAAGGTGGTGGTCATCGGCGGGGGCACGGGCATGCCTACTCTCCTGCGCGGGCTGCGTCGTTACACAGAAAACATCACCGCCGTAGTGACGGTGGCCGACGACGGGGGCAGCAGCGGCATTCTGCGCCAGCGCATGGGGGTGCTGCCGCCGGGGGACTTCCGCAACAACATTGCCGCGCTCAGCGACGCCGAAGAGCTGATGACCCAACTCCTCCAGTATCGTTTTGGCGACCGGGACGGGCTGGACAACCACAACTTCGGCAACCTCTTTATTACGACAATGACGGCCTTGAGCGGCAGCTTTGAGGCGGGGATTGCCGACAGCAGCCGTGTGCTGGCCGTGCGCGGGCGTATCCTGCCCAGCACCCTGGACAATGTGGTTCTCTGCGCCGAGATCAAACGGCCGCGCAGAGGCGAGTATGTCAACGGTGACGAACAGCCCCACCCGGAGGAGTGGCTCTTTGTGCGGGGGGAAAGTCAGATTGCCGGCGTCGGGGGCGAGATTGTCCGGGTCCATTTGGAGCCGTCCGAGTGTCGGGCCTACCCGGAGACGGTGCAAGCCCTTTTGCAGGCGGACCTGATTCTGGCCGCGCCGGGCAGCTTCTTCACCAGTCTGATGCCCAATCTGCTCGTCCCCTACGTGCGCGAGGCCATCCGGGCGTCGCGGGCGGTGCGGCTCTACGTCTGCAATGTGGCGACGGAAGCGGGGGAGACCGACGGCTTCGGTGTCAGCGATCACATGCGCCATCTGCGTATGCACGCGGGGGATGCCTTCACGACTGTGCTTGCCAACGACGCTTATGTGCGTCACGCCGCGGACGTGGCAGGTGTGGAGTGGGTAACGCTTCCATCTGCTGATGAACCTCTTGACTATCGCCTCTTCACCGGCGATCTGGTGGACGATGCAGCCCCGCGCCATCACCACCCGGCCAAGATGGCCACACGGGTGATGGATGTCTACCGCATTCTCCTGGCAGAAAAAGAAGAACAAAAATCAGAGACCCCTGCAAGCAGCCCTTTTGCCAGGCCTGTGATAGAATAAAAGTGTGGGCTGAAGTGCCGGGGACTTGATGACGCGGGCGGCAAGCCCCATTCTATGGGCATCGTCGATCGGTCAAGGAAGTTCCGGTCAAGCTCCACAACTGAATACAATTTCTGGCGCGATGAAAGATATAGTTTTCAGGTAAAGATTTTCCCCTACGAAAGACATTATCTGGAGACTTCTGGAAGTTGCGCTGACACATTTTCACCTCTCTGAAGGAGCAATACAATGGCTACAAGAATTGCAATCAACGGTTTTGGACGCATCGGTCGGCAAGTGACCAAAGCGTTCTTCGAGAAACACCCCGGCGAGTTCGATCTGGTGGCGATCAACGACCTCTCCGATGTCAACACCAACGCCCACCTTTTCAAATACGACAGCAACTACGGCGCGTTCAAGGGGGACGTGGCCGTGGACGGCGGCGACATTCTCATCAACGGCGACCGGCTGAAGGTATTGAGCGAGCGGGATCCCAGCAAACTGCCCTGGGGCGACCTGGGCGTGGACCTGGTGGTGGAGAGCACGGGCATCTTTACCTCCAAAGAGAAGGCAGAGTTACACGTAGCCGCGGGGGCCAAGAAGGTCATTATCAGCGCGCCGGCCAAAGGCGAAGACATTACTGTGTGCATGGGCGTCAACCACCAGAAGTACAACGCAGCCAGCCACCACATCATCAGCAACGCAAGCTGCACCACCAACTGTCTGGCCCCCGCGGCCAAAGTGGTCAACGACACTTTTGGTATCGAGCAGGGCGTGATGACGACCGTCCACGCCTACACCAACGACCAGCAGATTCTGGACCTGGTACACAGCGACCTGCGCCGGGCGCGAGCCGCCGGCCTGAGCATCATCCCCACCACCACCGGCGCGGCCAAAGCCGTCTCGCTGGTTGTGCCCGAACTGAAGGGCAAATTCGACGGTATGGCTATGCGCGTCCCCACCTCCACTGTTTCCGTTGTGGACTTTGTGGCGAAAGTGAAGAACCCCGGCAGCACCGCCAACCTGCTGGCCGCCTTTGACGCGGCCGCGGCCGGGCCGATGGCGGGCATTCTGGCCGTCAGCCGGGAACCCCTGGTGAGTATCGACTACAAAGGCAACGCTTTCAGCAGCACCGTTGATGCCGGGTTTACCGCCTTCTACGGCGATCTGGTAAAGGTTGTCACCTGGTACGACAACGAATGG
>JACQGT010000203.1 GCA_016199425.1 Chloroflexota bacterium | reverse complement strand
GGAATCGACCAGGCGATCTCCGGTTTTGCCGACTGCTGCTGGTCGATTCCCGGAATCGCGTGCCCCGAAACTGAAATACACCCGTATGAATACAGACAATTCACTCCCAGATGATCTTTTTGCTCTGGCAGACGAGTTTGCCAAGAGCGCCGAAATGAGTCGCAGCGAACTCTATGGGACAGCACTTAGAAGCGATATGAGCAATTTACCCCCTCTCCGCACAACCGTCATCGGCAGCTACCCCTTTCCCTCCTGGCTGGAATACGCCAGCCTGCATCTGGACGAGTTCGGCACGGACGAAATCGCCGAGATGCAGGAGGACGCAGTAATCTGCGCCATCCACGACCAGACCGCCGCGGGGCTGGATGTGATCACCGACGGCGAACAGACCCGGCTGGACTTCAACCTCTCCTTCTACGGCTATCTGCACGGGCTGGGCGAAGCGCAGCCGACGCGCCGGGTCTACGGCCCGCCCGCGCATGACCAACGGGGCAAGCATACGGTTGTGGACGAACTGACCGCGCCCGATGGATTGGGTGTGGTACACGAGTTCCAACGGCTGCAACGGCTGGCCCCCCCCGGTTTCACCCTCAAAGCCAGCGTGCCCGGCCCCTACACACTGAGCGGACGACTATTGCCCAACGACCGCTACCCCGACCGCTGGGCGTTGACCGAAGCCCTCATCCCAATCGTTCGTCAGGAGTTGGCCGATCTCATCGCGGTTGGCTGCGCCGAAATCACCGTCGATGAGCCGTCGATGTCCTGCTACGCCTACAAGTCCGACACGGCGCGCTTTGTGGACATCTTCAACCGCACGGTCGAACCGGCCGTCGGTCATTGCCTGCTCTCCACCCACCTCTGCTTTGGCAACTTCAAAGGCCGAGCCGTGGGCAAGCGGGAATATCACCCGATGTTTCCCGCTTTTCTGGGCATGACGGTTGACGAATTCCACCTGGAAATGGCCTCCCGGGAGTTCAGCGAGCTGGCTATCATCGAGCAGATCGCGCAGACACACCGGGTGGCCGTGGGTATTGTGGACGTGAAAAGCTATTACATCGAAACCCCCGACGAGATTGCGCGCCGGGTGCGCCGCTGTCTGGACTACGCGCCCGCGGACAAACTTTCCTTCGCCCCGGATTGCGGCCTGAGCCAGACTGCACGTTGGGCGGCCAAACAGAAGTTGGCGCATCTGGTGGCCGGGGTCGAGATGGTGCGCGGGGAGTTGTGATGCAGCGCTGGGTGACAGTGACCTAAAGACCGCTGACCATAGACCACAGACGGCGGACCGCACAGGAGGCGACAGATCGTCCTTGCCCGCGGTCTGTCGTCCGCCGTCTGTCGTCGTCCACTCTACGTTTTCACAAAGGAGACCACTCATGCAACTCGGATTTGTCAGCGCCATCTTGCCGGAGCTATCGGGCAAGGAAGTGATCCAATTCGCCGCCGAGAGCGGCTTCGACTGTGTGGAGGTGATGTGCTGGCCCAAAGGTAAGGCGGAGCGCCGCTACGCCGGGGTGACACACATCGACGTGGGCAACTTCAGCGCAGCCGACGCCGCCGAAGTCGACGGCTGGCTGCGGGAGCAGGGCGTCACTATTAGCGGTCTGGGCTACTACCCCAACCCGTTGACGCCGGATCAGGCCGAGGCTCAGGTCTACATCGACCACATCAAAAAGGTGATTCTGGCCGCGGAACTGCTGGAGATCGGCGTCGTCAATACATTTATTGGCCGGGACTGGCACAAATCCATCGACGACAACTGGCCGCGCTTTCTGGAGGTCTGGCGTCCGCTCATCGCCTACGCCGAGGCGCACGGCATCCACATCGGCATCGAGAACTGTCCGATGGCCTTCACCGATGACGAATGGCCGGGCGGCAAGAATCTGGCCATCTCGCCCACAGTCTGGCGGCGGATGTTCAACGACATCCCCAGCGACAATTTCGGCCTGAACTTCGACCCATCACATCTGGTCTGGCAGCAGATCGACATCGGCCAAGCCATCCGGGAATTCGCCGGAAAATTTGTCCACGTTCACGCCAAAGATGTCCGGGTGGACAAACACCGGCTCTACGAAGTGGGCATCCTGGGCACGCCCCTGCAATATCACACCCCCAAACTGCCCGGTCTGGGCGATGTGGATTGGGGACAATTCTACTCCCATCTGAGCGACGCTGGCTACGACGGCCCGGTCTGCATCGAAGTGGAAGACCGGGCCTACGAAGGCTCGCTGGAACGGCGCAAAGTGTCGCTGGTCCAGAGTGGCCGCTATCTGCGCCAGTTGATGGGGTGAGTGCACGACTCCACTGCAAGAGGACCGCTGAATGACAATTCCTCATTTCCCCTCCTTTTCGCTTCCCGCCGCGCAGATCGCCATCGTCGGCCTGGGGCCGGGCGACGTGGGCGACATCCCCCTGGCCGTCTGGCAGTTGTTGCGCAGCGGGCGGCGGGTGATTCTGCGCACACGCTGCCATCCCTGCGTGGACGCGCTGGGAGAGGTGGCCGATCTGCAAAGCTGTGACGACCTCTACGAACAGCACGCCACCTTTGCCGATGTCTACGCGGCGATTGTGGAGCGGGTGCTGGCTGCGGCGGCAGAAGGTCCGGTCGTCTATGCGCTGCCCGGCCACCCGTGGGTGGGAGAGATGACGACGGCGGCGCTTCTGGCTAGGGCACAGGAAAAGGGACTGACAGTCCACGTGACGGGTGGGGCCAGTTTCATCGACGCCGCGGCCGCGGCTCTAAGGCTGGACCCGATGGAAGGCTGCCAGATTGTGGACGGGATGCTCCTGGCCGCCCGCCACCACCCGCCCCTGGACGTAAGCCTGCCCGCGCTGGTTGGACAGGTCTACTCCCGCCAGGTCGCCTCGGACGTGAAGCTGACGCTGCTCAACGCCTACCCGTCGCAACAACCGGTGAAACTCATCCACGCCGCAGGGACACCGAACCAGCGCATCCGCACACTTTCGCTGCACGAGTTAGACTGGCGGGATGACTTCGACCACCTGACCAGCCTTTTCGTCCCCGCCCAACGGCCCGGCGGCAGCTTCAACGATTTGCAGCAACTCATCGCCCATCTGCGCGCGCCGGAGGGCTGCCCCTGGGATCAGGAGCAGACACTGGAAAATCTGCGCGAGTTTCTGCTGGCCGAGTGCTGCGAAGTGCTGGAGGCGATGGACAACGAGGACGACGAGCACACCGCCGAGGAGCTGGGCGATCTGCTCGGCATTGTGGCGATGATCGGCCAGGTGGCCGCGGAAGAAGGGCGCTTTCTACTGGCCGACGCCATCCGTACCAGTGTCGAGAAGCTGACCCGCCGCCATCCCCACGTCTTCGGTGAGCAGACGGTGGAGGATATGGCCGCGCTCTACCGCCAGTGGGACGCCATCAAAGCCCAGGAACGGGCGGACAAAGGCCAGAAGCCGAAAGGCCCGCTGGATGGCATTCCGGCGTCTCTGCCCGCGCTGGAAAAGGCTCGCGAGTTGCAGTCCAAAGCCGAGAAAGCCGGTCTGCTCCAACGGACTCTCCTGGCGGAAGAGAACCCGGCCCTGGCCGCGCTTCTGCCCTCCGGCAGCGACGCGGCAGACCTGGGTCGTCTGCTCTGGCAGCTCACCGCGCTGGCAAAGAGCCGGGGCTTGCAGGCGGAGGCGGCGTTGCGCGAGTATGCGGTGCGTTTTCGGGAACGAGGGGATGACGGGGTGATGGGATAACAGAGTATTCCTCCCTTTTACCTTTCTTGCCCATAGCGCCGAAAGGGGATAGAATGCCCATCAAGCGTATGTAGATAAGTGTTGAGATAAGGAAAGCGTCGAATGGCTACCCAAATCGATATCTGTCGGATACTCCACCCTCACCTGCCGGAACTGACTCGTCGTTATCACATCAAGAGCCTTCGACTTTTCGGCTCTTATGTGCGTGGCGAACAGCAAAGTGAGAGCGACGTAGATCTTTTGATCGACTTCGATCAGACGCCAACTCTCTTTGAACTAATGGACCTGGAAGAAGAATTGGGACAAATTCTTGCAACAGAGGTCGATTTGATCACACAGAGGTCGCTGCGCGGCAAAATCGGCCATCGTATCCTTAGCGAGGCCGTGCCCGTATGACAGAGGAAAGAGAAGTCCTATAGTACTTGCAGGACATTGCCGAAATGATGACGCATATCCGGGAGTTTACAGCAGGCATGGATTTCGATGCGTTCATCAAGGATACAAAGACCAACTTTGCTGTCTTTCGTGCTCTGGAAGTAATCGGTGAAGCGACTAAACAAGTACCCGGAGATGTGCGGAGACGTCATCCCAACATTCCGTGATACCGCCGGGCTATCTTACAGTAGGACTTACGACAATTTCATTGTTCTACAATTGCTCGGAGTTCTCGCTCGAATTCGTTGTGAAAGAATCTTCAAGCCGATAGAAGCACGAAAAATAGCT
>JACQGT010000201.1 GCA_016199425.1 Chloroflexota bacterium | reverse complement strand
CGGAGATTTTCTCCTGAACTCCTCCGCGTTTCCTCCGCGTACTCCGCGGCTCCGCTGTGAAATTCTCCTTTTTTCACTGGACTCATAAAAAAGATTGAAACAACGATCAGCGCAGATCAATTCAGATCAGGAGGGTGCCCTCTGGGCCCTACGTCCCTATCCTATTCGGCCAGCAAGTCGCGGATGGACTGGGCGATGGACTGGAGATTGGGCACGATGGCCGACTCCAAAGGCGGGCTGTAGGGCGTAGGTGCGTGCGCGCCGTTCAGGCGACGAATGGGCGCGTCCAGATCGTCGAAGCCCCGGTCCACCACCTGCGCGGCGATCTCTGCGCCGATGCCGCAGGGCTGGAAGGTTTCGTCCACCACCAGCAGGCGGCCCGTCTTGTGTACCGAAGCCAAAATCGTTTCCATATCCAACGGCGCCACCGTACGCGGGTCGATCACCTCAATGGAGACGCCCTCGGCGGCCAACTGCCCGCAGGCGTCCAGCGTCTTGCCCACCATCGAGCCGATGGCGACGACCGTGCAATCCGTGCCCTCGCGGGCGATGCGCGCCTGGCCGAAGGGAATCGCGTAGTCTTCCTCCGGCACCGGTCCTTTGTTGAAAATGAGAGACTTATGCTCCAGAAAGAGGACCGGATCGTCGCTGCGGATGGCCGTGGCGAAGAGACCTTTGGCGTCGTAGGCGTTGGAGGGCACGACGACGCGGAAGCCGGGAATGTGGGTGAAAATCGGGTAGTAGCTGCCGGAGTGGTGGGTGGCCGCGGCGTGGCCGATGCCGATGCAGCCGCGCAGCAGAATGGGCATTTTTAGCCGCCCGCTGCTCATATACTGGATTTTGGAAATCTGGTTGATGAGTTCGCCCATGGCATCCAAAATGAAGTCGAGAAACATAAAATCGACGATAGGGCGCGTGCCGGTCATGGCCGCGCCGCAGCACATGCCCACAAAACCCCGCTCGCTGATGGGCGTATCCCGCAGCCGTTCCGGGCCAAAGCGCTCGTAGAGGCCGAGAGTCGTGGCAAAGTTGCCGCCGCGGACGCCGATGCCTTCACCCACCACAAAGATCGTCGGGTCAGCCTGCATGGCCGCGGCCAGCGCCTCGCGGGTGGCTTCCATAAAAGTAATCTCACGCATGTGGCGCCTCGCTGAAAACGTGGTCGGTGGCGGTCATGCCGTCGGGCCAGGGGCTGTTCTTGGCAAATTCCGCGGCCGCTTCGATGATCGACTGCACTTCGGTCTCGATAGCAATCACCTGGCTCTCGCCCGCGATCTCCTCGTCCAGAAGCCACTGCCGGTGCAGCAGGACCGGGTCGCGCACCTTCCAGGAGTCGATCTCCGCCTGGGTGCGGTAGCCGCCTTCCCGCATCCCTTCGGCGTGGGCGCGGGTGCGGTAGGTCTTGCCCTCGATGAGCGTCGGCCCGCCGCCGGAACGGGCGCGGGCCACGGCTTCGCCCGCAGCCGCGTAGACGGCGCGCACGTCGTTGCCGTCCACAATCACGCTGGGCAGGCCATAGGCGGGGCCGCGGTTGCCCACGTCCGGGTTGCCGGAAGAGTAGGCGAAGGGCACTTCCGTGGCGTACTGGTTGTTTTCGCAAACGAAGATGACCGGCAGGTCCCAGATAGTAGCCAGGTTGACGCCCTCGTGGAAGGCGCCGTTGTTGACCGCGCCGTCGCCGAAAAAGGCCACGCCCACCCGGTCGGTCTTGAGCAGTTTGAAGGAGTAGCCCGCGCCCGTGGCCTGGAGGATGCAGGGGCCGACGATACCGCTGGTGCCCATCATCCCCACCTCCGGCGCGAAGAGGTGCATACTGCCGCCCCGCCCACGCGAGCAGCCGGTGGCGCGCCCGTAGAGTTCGGCGATCAGTTCGCTGGGCGGCACGCCTTTGGCCAGGGCGTGGCCGTGGCCGCGGTGGGTGCTGAAGACGGCGTCGTCCGGGCGCAGGTGCGCGCAGACGCCCACGGCGATGGCTTCTTCGCCCACGTACGTATGGCACGCGCCGTGGATCAGCCCGGCCGCGTAGGAGCGGGCCAGTTGCTCCTCGCTGCGCCGCACGATCAGCAGTTTCCGGTAGAGGGAGAGCGCGGCTTCGTCGCTCAGTGGAATTGTTGGCGTGTCTGCCATTGTCTGTTCCTTTCAAGTGGTAATGGCAGGTTGTTGTATTTGGCAAAGACCGTCGGGTACTCCGGGAGGGGCTGGTTGGACTCGGCCGCGTGGTCCCGATAATTGAGGCCGATACACAGAATCTTGCCGGGTCGAGGGATAGGCGCTTGCAGCGTCACCGCCGCCCGCGCCAGGACAGCGGCGGACGGTGCGGACACGACAGCTTTCTCGGCAAGATTCTGGGCAGCGGCCCCGCCGGCCAGAAAGGCCAGCATCTCCGTGGGCAGCGTGGGGTCTGCCCGGTTGAGATCGACAATTTTCCCATCCCCGGCCAGTGCGCCGATACGGGAATGGCCGTTGTGGATAAATGTTACCAGTTTCATGGGTCTTCTCCGGTGAAAGTATAGAGGCGTTGGAGATGAGTGATTAGCCCCGGGCCGGTTCGGCCATTTCCGTACGGGCTTTGGCGGCCAGGGCGGGCAGATGGCCCTCGTGCTGGATAACCTGGCGCAGATGGCGCATCCGCTGGGGCGAGGCTGTGCGGCGCATGACCTCCGAATGGACCTGATCAATCCAGAAGCGCGCGCCGCCCGCGATGAAATTCTCCATCTCTTGAATCTCCGTATCGCTTTCGCAGCGGGCGCAGCAGTTGATGGTAAACATCCGCCGCCGGGTGCTGCCGCCAAAGGCTGCATGCATCAGATTGTGGTTGAAGGCGACCACATCACCGGGCTGGGATTCCAGCGCCACACTGGGTACCTGATTCTGGGAAATGCCCCACAAGTTTTCTGATTCGCGGGCTTTGCGCGCGTCCCACTTGTCGTAGAGATCGACCCGGTGTGAGCCGGGGATGACGCGCAGACAGCCCGAATCTTTTGCCACCGGGTCCAGGTAGAAGGCGACCTTCAGGTAATGGCCGATGGTGTGGAAACCGTCGCTGTGCCAGCGGGTGTCACCAGTGTAGAAGTTGCCGTCGCCGCCCAAATAGTTGTATTCCTCATCCAGCAGGCCGCGGATCAGCCCGTCGACGCCTGGGTGATCGAGGAGGGTGCAGAAGCGCTCGCGCTGGTCGATGAAGGGCACGATGACCGAACGGCGGCTGCCGTCGTGCTGGACGCCCCGATCGCTGAATACGGCCTCGAATTCGTCGGTGACCCAGCCGATGGCCTCCCGCAGCAGACCGGGGAGCACCAGATAGCCGAAGGTGTTGTAGAAGTTTCTCTGTTCTGGGCTGAGTTCCATTCTGCGCTCCTCTGTGATGTAGGGCGGATTGGTAATCCGCCCTGCTTGACTGGAATCCGGGCGGATTACCAATCCGCCCTACGTGGCGATACGGTTGGCCGGGGCGCGGGGCGGATTACCGATCCGCCCTACGATTGAGCGATGCGGTTGGCCGGGGCGCGGGGCGGCTCCCCGTTCAGCACGCGCACCACCTCCTCTGCGCCCCGCACCCGCACGTCCACTTTGGCCGCTTCGGAATACCAGGCCGTGTGGGGTGTGACGAGGATGCGTGGCTCGTGGAGCAGGGGGTTGTCTGGCGCGGGCGGCTCGACGGTCAGCACGTCCAGGGCAGCCCCGGCGATCTGTCCGACGCGCACCGCGTGGAGCAGGGCATCCTCGTCGATGAGGGGGCCGCGGGCGGTGTTGATGAGATAGGCTGTCGGCTTCATCTGGGCCAGAGAAGCCGCGTTGATGCTGTGGCGACTGGCTGTGGTCAGCGGTGTATGCAGGGAGATAAAGTCGGACGTGCGCAGGAGCGTTGTGAAGTCCACTGGCTCCACGCCCACGGCGCGGATGGACTGATCGTCCATATACGGGTCGTGGGCGATGACGCGCAGCCCCAGCCCCCGCCCTTTGGCCGCCACGGCCTGGCCGATGCGCCCACAGCCCAACAGACCCAAAGTCTGCCCATTCAGCCGGTAGACTGTGCCTGCCGCAGCGTTGTTCCATTGACCGGCCCGGGTGGACGCGATCAGTTGGGGAATGCCCCTGGCCTGGGCCAACAGCAGGCAAATGGCATGGGTGGAGACCTCATCAATGGAGTAATCGGGCACGTAGGTCACCCAAATGCCCCGGCGAGCGGCAGCGTCCAGGTCGATGGCATCCAACCCCGTCCCCACCCGGCAGATGAGCTTACAACGCTCCAACCTGCCGATCAGATCGGCAGGCACCGGCTGCACCGTCACCATCACCGCGTCAGCCATCTGCATGGCGGCCTGGGCCTCCGGGCTGTGCGTCCCAGGAAAATGCAGCACTGTCCCGCCCAAGCGCTGCAAGATATCCTGCTCGATCTGAAGGTCGCCGAAGGGGGGATAGGCAATCACTACCGTCGGTTTCATAGATTGGAATCCTCACTTCATGTCTTTGTGGTTAGCTGAAATTTTCACGGCGACTCTATTCCTCGCTCTCTGTGGGCATCAACTGGCAATAGGTGACGATCCGATCTTTTGCGGCCAGGACGTGCTTTTCAATCTCCTCCTGGGCGATGGCAACATCGCCAGCCTTGATGATTTCGATCAGTTCATCGTGAGAATTCACGTGTACCGTCAGGTGCGCAGGCGTCAGCGCGCTGGTAGCCTCGTAGAGAAAGCGGCTGATGCGCGAGCGCAGGCTGGAAACCACTTCCAGCATAAGGCTATGTTCGGCAATCTCCCACAAGGCGTAGTGAAAGTTATAGTCCAACTCGTACATCTGCTGAAAGTCCCGCTGCTCGGCGGCCTGGCGCATCTGAGCCACAATCTGGCACAGTGTGTTCTCGTGTTGCGGCCGCCAGCGGGCAATGGCACGTGCCACAATAAAGCGTTCCAATACCACCCGCAGGGACGAAATTTCCTCAATTTCCTTGAGCGTAGGCAAGTAGACGAACGCGCCCCGGTGGGGCACTTTGTTGACCAGTCCCTCCTCCACCAGCCGCTGGATGGCCTCGCGCACGGGGATGCGGCTCACTTCCAGCATCTGCGCCAGGTCTTGCTCGATCAGGCGCGTGCCCGGCGGCAGGGCGCCGTTGCGAATGGCGGCGCGCAGACGCTCTGTCGATTCGTCGCTCAGTGTTCGTTGGCGTACTGGCTGTAGCCTTGCGTCATTCATCGGAGAAAAAAACCCCTTTTTCACAATAGCGAAGATGTTGTATACTGTATACCGAAGTTGTCAGCCTGTCAATAGCCAATTTTGGAGTCAAAAATTGGCTATTGACAGGCAATGAATTTCAGTATACAGTATACAAGAGCAAACAGCCCTCTCAGCAAAAGGATATGAGGATGACCGCCACGCACGATCTACTTGCACAAGACCACGCAGCGGTGGCAATACGCTTGCAGCCGGTCCCCATCGTGCGCTATACCTCGGGATTGACCATCTACGACGAGGCCCTCTACCACGGCCGCTGGATCGGACGGTATTGGTCTGGTCATGGCTTTGTTGAGCCCGACCGTTTGCTGCGCTGGGAGGAATCCGCTGCCCATACGCCCGATCTGATCGGTGGCCTCGATCTGGCCACATTTGGTCTGGAGATCGATGGCCAGTCGCTGCACTTCGGCTGGGAGTTTTCACATGCGCGAGAGGAGGCGCCAATCCGGACCGGGTCCAGACACGGGGTTGTCGAACTGGTGAGCTCGCTGCGGCCCATTTCCGTGCAGGTGCATACAGAAGTTGACGGCAGCGGAATCATGACCCGCTGGCTGGCCATTACCAACAATGGGGAACGTCCTGCTGCCTTGGGCGCAGTTTGGCCCTGGAGCGGTCTGCTTTTCCGTCCCCTGGTCGGCACGCATGTAGAGAAAGGCGGCCGCAGCCTCGGTCAGGAAGGCGAGCCGGCCTTCAGTGTTGGTTACATGGCAGAACGCATCTGGGGTAACGAAGGAGCGTTCGTCTGGCAGCCCCTGTCCACTCCCGCGCTTCGTCTAGAAAGTCGCACGGGGAAATCCGGGCACGGCACGCCCTTCTTCTTGGTACGCAACGAGCGAACCGGCGAGCACGTGGTCGGTGGCCTGGCCTGGTCGGGAAACTGGGCAATTGAGTTGACGAGTGAACAGCTCGACACCAAGGATCCCCTGCTCGCGTTCCGCATCGGGCCAGTCAATCCCGCGCCGCAGCGGGTGATCGCTGTGGGTGAGACCGTGGAAACGCCCCGGGTGCATCTCGGTCTGATCCAGACCGATTTCGATGGCGCCATTCAGGCGTGGCATCGTCACCTGCGCCGCAGCGTGCTGATCCCGGAGATACCCACGAAAGAAGGCTTGGTCGTCTACAACCACTGGGGCTATGTCGAACACGAAATGGACGAGCAACGCCTGCGCTTTGAGATCGATGTGGCGGTCGAAATCGGCGCAGAATTGTTCATTGTCGATGCGGGCTGGTTTGGTAACGAAGGCACAATGTGGTGGACCACAGTCGGCGATTGGAAAGCCGGTGACCGTCTCCCCGATGGACTGCAGCCGATCTTTGCCTATGCGCGTGAAAAAGGGCTACTCTATGGCCTCTGGTTCGATTTGGAACGGCTGGGTTCTGAAAGCCAGACGGCGAAGGAACATCCCGAATGGCTGCTCCAGCGCTACGGCAAACCCACCCCGGGCGGGGATATGGATCTCACCCATCCCGCGGCCGTGGCGCACCTGGAAGAAACCCTGGTTCGCCTGATCGAACAGTATGATCTGGATCTCTTCCGTCTGGATTTCAACACCTATCCTTACGAGGGAGGACAGGTCCAGCGAGACGGCTACATGGAGAACACAACGTGGCGCTACTATGAAAACATCTACGGCCTGTACGATCGTATGCGCGCGCGTTTCCCCAACCTCATTATGGAGAACTGCTCCGGCGGCGGTGGGCGCACGGATTTGGGTCTAGTGAGCCGCTTCCATCATACCTGGGTCACTGACTGGCAACTTGCACCTCGCACTATGAGCATCATCAACGGCATGTCCATGGCTCTGCCGCCCGAAAGGGTCGATCGCAATGCAGGTGTAGGCCAGGAAGGACATCACCGGGGCGATCTGGACTTTCAGATGCGCGCCTGCATGTTTGGCCACTTTACGCTCACAGGGATCTATCCTGCCAGGGGCGAGGAGAATCCGATCCACGTGGCCCGTATCCGCCATCATGTGGATCGTTACAAGCAGCTCATTCGGCCGTTCATTGCTACCTCGCACGTCTACCACCATACACCGGTACTGCCCGGTAAGGAGCCAGGGGGCTGGGCCGTCCTGGAATACGTTGCCGTCGATCGGGAACGGGCCGTGGTGGGCCTCTTCCGGCTGGCGGGCCCCAGCGACGAGACATACCACCTGCAACTGCGCGGCGTCGATGCCGGACGCCGCTATCGGGTGACATTCGACAACGCTGGCAACAGCGCTCAGATCGACGGTGCAACCCTGCTGTACGAAGGACTCGATCTGCGCCTGGCGCGGCCCCTGACATCCGAACTTCTCCTCCTGGAGAGCACAGATTGACCTCGGCTTCCCCGCGGCACAGGTTACGAAGCCTTCGATTGAACAAACAGCGCAGGAACAGCGTATGCCAGGCAAGATGAACGGAAAGCGCGTTCTGGTAACCGGCTCAGGTACCGGGATCGGACGTGAAGTTGCACTGGAGTTTGCCCGCCAGGGCGCGGGCGTGGCGCTTCACTATGCCAACAGCAAGGCAGGAGCGGAGAGCGCCGTGGCGGAGATCCGCGCAGCCGGTGGGCAAGCCGATTTGCTACAGGCAGATCTGGGCCAGGTGGAGGAGTGCTTCCGCCTCGTCGACTTCGCCGCCGGCTTTCTGGGCGGGCTGGACGTCCTGGTCAACAACGCGGGCATTACCGAGGTCTGGGACTTCCTCGATGTAACGCCGGCGCAGTTTGACCAACTTTACCACGTCAACATCCGTGGCCAGTTCTTTTGCGCCCAGCAAGCTGTGCGCCACATGCTGAAACAGGAGGGCGGGGTCATCATCAATATGACCTCAGTCCACGCCTTCGCCGGCATGGCCGGCCACTCGGTCTATGCCGGCACAAAAGGGGCGATCATGGCCTGGACCCGCGAACTGGGCATTGAGCTGGCCCGCCAGAACATCCGCGTGAACGCCGTTGCCCCCGGATGGATCGAGGTTCCCAGCCACCGCGCCAAGTACGCAGACTACGATGTGGAGGCAGGTGGCCGTCAGATCCCGCTGGGCCGGGTCGGTGCGCCCATCGATGTGGCCAAAGTCTGCGCATTTCTCGCCTCAGAGGATGCTGCCTTTATCGTCGGTCATACCCTACTGGTGGACGGCGGCACCATCGCCCTCATGTCTCTGGCCGAACTGGAAACCCAGGCGTAGGAAGGAGAGCGATAGGGAACCTTTGTCTCATCTACAGGTTATATGCAATTCCCCTTTCTCAAGATCGTTTTTTGATCCTATTCACTTAAGGAAGGAGCAAGACCATGGAACGGAAGCGTATGAGCCGGCGGGTTTTCTTACAGCTCGCGGGCACCGGGTTGGTTGGGAGCCTCGTTGTGGCCTGCGCGCCTGCAGCCACCGAAGCGCCCAAACAGGAAGCGGCGGCGGCGGAGCAGGCAGCGCCTGCGGCGGAGGAGGGCGGTAAAGAGTTCGTTATGTGGGGTCTGCAGTACGACCCCCACGTGGAACGCTACAATGCGCTGGCCGCTGCCTTCGAGAAGAAAACGGGCTATAAGGCCAACATCCAGCCGCAGGCCTGGCCGCTCGAGACCAAGCTGCTGGCCGCCCTCACCGCCGGCACCCAGCCGGATGTGGTCTGCGTGATGGGCATTGTTTCGGTACCCCTCTTCATGCAGAAGGCCGTGATCGAGATGGACGATGTCGTCTACGATGCCGCCGGTGTCAATCCCCAGGAATTCTTCTACCCCGAGGCCATCCAAGCCTACACCTGGGAGGGGCACTACATGGGCGTGCCGCTGGAGAGCAACCAGGTCTCCCAGGCGGTCGCAACCCGTTATGACTACCTGGACGAGGCCGGTGACGAGGCCAAGGCATTGTGGCCCGGGCTGAACGTGAAGGCCGAACCTGCTGGCTTTGACAGCTATGAGACGATGTGGGCGCTGGCTGAGATGCTCCAGAAGCAAGAGGGCGGAACCGTCACCCGCTGGGGCATGTCAAGCCAGGGCTGGGACCTCGGCCAGTTCTTTAGCCTCATGTATGACCTCGGTAAGTTCTTCTGGGATTCAACCAACGAGCAGTTCGTCATTGACAGCGAGGAAGGCGTCAGGGCGATGGAGTACTTGGTCGAGACGCCCGTAAAGAAAGGCATTGAGACGCAACTGGACGATCACCACATGAACGCGCTCTTTGCCGGCAAGGTCGCTGTGGCCAAGGGCAATACCAGCATGGCCCCCGAAGGGGCGAAACTGACACTGGCGGATGGGTCGCCGATGAAGGTCGAGCAGGTGATGTCGCCCTCTGCCGTAAAGGGTCAGGAGCCCAAATTCGTGGGCGAGGGTGGCTGGGGCTTCGAGATCCCGACCCGCGCCAAGAATATGGATATCGCCGTCGAATTTTGCCAGTGGATGGCGACCCGCGAGGGCCAGGTCATCTACGCGCAGATCTACGGCGGCGTGGTTCCCTCTACGTCGGTGGTGCTTGACGACCCTATCTACCAGGGCGACGACATCATCAAACTCAGCAAACGCCGCGCTATCGCCTCGTTGAAGAACACCGTCTATTATGGCAATGAGTGGGGGCTGAATCGCACCGGGTCCGATGTGCCGTTCACGGAGGTCCGGCAGGGTGTGAAGACAGCCGCGGAAGCCTGCAAGTCCTTGCAGGAGATCTTCACCGTCAACTACGAGCAGTGGAAGGAAAGCATGAAGGGCTGAGGCCTTGCGGATTGTTTCTCAATAAACGCATGGGGCGGGTGCTGCCGCGCACCAGGTGTGGCAACACCCGCCCCCAAGATCGTCGGGAGACTGCCATGACGACTCAAACCACCCGCAGCAGCGCGCTGCCCGTACCCCGCCGAAACCTGGGCACCGCCGCAGCCAAGACGTTACGCAGGCCGCAGTTCTGGTTCGGCCTCATGGTCCTCTTGCCCATCCTCGCCTGGTATGCCTGGTTCTCTTTTGGCCCACTGCTGCGGGCTTTCTGGATGGCCACGGTCAAGTATGATCTGATGAACCCGACCGAAAGCCCATTTGTCGGTCTGAAGAACTTCCAACAGGTCTTCAGCTACCCGCTTTTCTGGATCTCCGTCCAACGCACCGTCACTTTCTCGGTATTTGTCTATCTGGGCACCTTGCCGCTGGCGGTGTTCGTATCGATGTGTCTGGTCTCGGTCGCCCGGGGGCGAGACTTCTACCAGTTCGTGATCTTCTTGCCGGTGGTCGTATCGTACGTGGCCATCGCGCTGCTGTTCCGCATGCTGATGGACCCGCAGACCGGCCAGTTCAACCAGATTTTGACGGCGCTCGGGTTGCCCAGGAGCCTCTGGATCACCGGGCCAAACTCGGCGCTGCCAGCCATCGCGCTGATCGACGTCTGGAAAGGATTGGGCTTCCATGTCGTGATCATCACTGCCGGGCTTCTAGGCATCCCTGAGGAAATGTACGACGCAGCCAAAGTGGACGGCGCGGGTTCGTGGCATCGTTTTCGTTATGTGACGATCCCGCTCCTCGGCAATACGCTGCTCTTGGAATCCGTAATTATGGTCGCTGGCACGCTGCAGGCCTTTACCAACGGCGAGGTAATGGGCTGCGCAGGTGATTCATGTTTCTGGATCAGCCGCTTGGTATACACCGAAGCCTTCACAAATATGCGCTTCGGCTTCGCCACCGCCTCGGCCTTCGTGCTCTTCATCTTCATCCTCAGCTTGACGGTCGTACAGATCCGGGCACTGAAGCCGGATTGGCAATATTGAGCGCCGACGAGATAAGAGAAAAAACTGACATGCAAAAAGCTATTGTTCGACCTGCAGCATCTGTCCGCATCCTATCACCCGACCGGGTCGGCCGCATTTTTCCACACATCGTGCTGATCGTTCTGCTGTTCACGTCGTTGATGCCCTTCGTGTGGATGTTCTTCGGCTCGTTCAAGACCTACGTGGAGCTCACCTCATCGAAGACCCTTTTGCCCATCAACTGGACATTCGATAACTACGTTCAGATCACGCAACGCGTCGGCTTTCCGCGCGCCTTTATCAACACGACGCTGGTAGCAGTAGTAGTGACCGCCGCGACACTGCTCACCTCATCCGTGGCCGGGTATGTGTTTTCGAAGTACCGCTTCTGGGGCAGGGAACAGCTCTTCACAGTGCTGCTCTCTACGATGATGGTGCCCTTCGCGGTCGTGCTCGTCCCGCTTTACGTGACCATCGCCAACATAGCCCTGGCTGATAAGCTGGCCGGCATCGTCATCACGGGCCTTTGCTCCACTTTTGGCATCTTCTTGATGCGCCAGTTCATGGAATCGATCCCGAATGACCTGATCGACGCCGGGCGCATCGACGGCGCCGGGGAGTGGTGGATCTTCACGCGGGTCGTGCTGCCCTTGGCCAAGGCCCCGCTCTCGGCTCTGGCGGTGTTCACTTTCCTGGGCAATTGGGACAGTTTCCTGTGGCCGCTGGTGGTACTGACCAGCCCGGAGAACAGAACCCTGCCCCTGGTCCTGGCAGGGTTGCGCAGCTTGTACTGGTCGCGCTACGAGTTGTATGCCGCCGGCTCGATGTTAACGGTCTTGCCGGTGATGATCATCTACGCCGCCGCGTCGAAGCAGTTCGTGCGCGGCATCGCGATGACTGGGATCAAAGCCTGACGCGCAACCCTTCCCATCCGACTTTAGGTGAAAGGTGGACAAAGTGAGCCAAAGCTCTGTGACAGCCGGGCGGCCAAGCAACATCGCTATACAGTTTTACAGGCGTGAAGGGGTCGATGCGGCCCGTTACGTCTCCGATACGACGGTACGCGAGGAGATCCTGCAGCATGGCCGCCTGATCACCCTCTACTGGTCTGCCGCGGGCGAGGTGCTGCGCGAGGTGGGACCGGGGCGCGGCAAGCAGGACCTGGCGCTGGACCCGGTTATCCACCGGGTCGAGGCGTTTGAGCTCGAGATCGACGGTCAGATGCTCCACAACCAGTACACGTGGGCGAACGCCTACGAGCAAGCCGGCGCGAAGCCTGGCACCGTCGAGGCCGTGGTAGAACTGCGGCACACGGTGCGCCCGGTGGCGGTGAAGGTCGTGACCCGGCTGGACGGCACCCCGATCCTGAGTCGCTGGCTGGAGATCACCAATACCGGCACGGCGACCGCGGCCCTCTCGTCTGTTTCGCCATGCGCGGGCCTGCTCTGGTATAGCCCGAATTGGTACGCGGTATTGCCCGAATACAAGCCGGCCTTCGGTATCGCTTACGACCGGGCGCAGCAATGGGGTCCAGAGGGCGATCTCACCTGGACGGGCCTGCCGGCCGAGGGAGTGCGCATCGAGCGCATGCACGACAAGAACTACGGCGGGCCGAACTTCATCCTGCGCAACGAGGCCACAGGCGAACTCTTCTTCGTGGCCCTGGCCTGGTCGAGCAACTGGGCTGCCGAATTCACCCCCACGCCGGACGGCCTGCTCTCCTTTCGTCTCGGTCCCACGGGGCCAGCGCCGTTACGGCTCATCGTCCCTGGCGAGACGGTGTGTACTCCTGAGGTGCATATCGGCCCCGTGCATCGCGACTATGACGCGGCGGTGCAGGCCTGGCATCGTCACATGCGCGCATCGGTGGTTCCACCGCGTCCCGCCGGCAAGGAGATGTACGCCAGCGCCGGGCATGTGGTCGAATTCCCCGGCGAGTGGATCCTGCGCGAGATAGACATTGCCAAAGAGATGGGAGTCGCGGCCTTCATGGTGGACGCCGGCTGGTATGGCGATGTGTTTGGCGGATGGACCGAGCGGCGCGGCGACTGGTGGGAGGGCGACTGGCTGCCCGGTGGCCTGGCCGGGATTCGCGAGCACGCCCACAAGCAGGGACTACTCTTTGGTCTGTGGCTGGAACCGGAGGCCGCCGGACCGTTGAGCAAGGTCGCCCAGGAACACCCCGATTGGCTGTTGCAGACCGATGACGGGCGCTGGCCCGGCAACACTCGCGTGCTCAACCTGGGCAAGACGGCAGTGGCGCGTTACTTCGAGGACGAAGTCTTGCGCATCATACGCGACCACCAGCTCGACTTCTTCAAGATCGACTACAACGTACGGGTGCATGAGGGCGGGGAAAACCTGCGTGATGGCTATCTTGAGAACGAAGCGTGGCGGCACATGGAGGTGCTCTACGCCACTTTTGATCGTGTGCGCCGCGAGATGCCCGAAGTGGCGCTGGAGAACTGCGCCGGAGGCGGCGGACGGCTCGATCTGGGCATGATGAGCCGCTTCCATTACAACTGCGAGTCTGACTTCAGCTCCTTCCCATTCAGCATCCGCGCCATCAGCGAACTGACGCATTTTGCGCCGCCGGAAGCGCTCTGCTACTACCACAACCATCTCCACCACGCCCACCAGATGGCAGACCTGGACACACATCTGAGGGTGACGCTCTTTGCGACCACAATCTTCGTGGGCTTCGGCGCACAGAACGCCGACCGCTCTACGCCCTACTTCACGAAGACGAAGGGCTACATCCAGTTAGCCAGGGATTTCTGCTATCCGATTATCGCAGGTAACGCGCTGGTCTACCACCACACGCCGGGCATCGGCGTGCTGCGCGCGGCGGCGTGGTGCGTGCTCGAATACGCTGCGCCGGACCACAGCCGCGGCTTTTGCGGCCTATTTTCACTCAACCAGAGTGATGTGAACGGCCGCGCGAGAGAGTATGTTTTGCGTTTGCGCGGCATCGACCGCACACGGGAGTACGCGGTCACACTCGACAACAGTGGGGAGACCTTCCGCATGTCGGGCCGCGAGCTGGCCAACGCCGGCTTGACGATCCGGCTCGATGGCAGCATGCTTTCCGAGTTGGTGCTCTATACGGCGACAAGCTGAACCCGGTTCGGGAGCATATCATTGAGCGCCTACTGGGGTTCGCTTCGCAAATTCAGCCGCAATGCCCGCCTCTATCTGGTGAGCGCGGGGCTGATGGGGTTCACCGTTTTTGGTGGCATCTACTCCCTCTTGCGCAGTCTCTACCTCCTGCGCCTGGGCTATGGGCTGGAGTTCATCGGCCTCGTCTCGGCTGTGGGTCTGCTCGGTTGGGCGCTGGCTTGCCTGCCCGCCGGCGACATTGGCCGCCGACTGGGCAGCCGCCGCGCTATGGTTCTCGGCCTGGGACTGGCTACAGTGGGCTATCTCCTCTGGCCGCTTGCCGAGTGGATCCCGGCCGGCTGGCGCTCGGCCTGGCTGGTGCTGACCTTCCTGTTCAGCGATCTGTCCATTGCCATGTACGACGTCAACAGCCAGCCATTCCTGATGGACGCCACCACCTCGGAGGAGCGCGACCAGGTCTTCTCGGTACAGGCCGCGCTCTGGCCGATCGCCGGTTTCCTGGGCAGCCTGATGGGCGGCCTCTTGCCGGGTTTCTTTGCCGCCCTTCTGCAGACCACCACAGAGGACCCGGCAACTTTTCGCTACCCACTCTTGCTGGCGGGTGCCAGCCTGGGTATCGGCGTCCTGGCCCTACATACTGCGCGCGAGAGCGGGCGCACCACAACCCTCGTCCAGGAGGGTAAGACGGCGGCGGCCCCTATGGGGGCCGCGCCCTACCGCATCATGACCTTCCTGGGCGTAGTCGTCCTGCTGGGCAGCATGGGCGAGGGCGCGGCGCGGACTTTCTTTAGCGTCTACCTCGACGCCGGGCTGCATACGCCCACAGCCTACATCGGCATATTGGCGGCCATCGGGCAACTGCTGGCCGCGCCGGCTGCCCTGGCCATGCCCATGGCAGCCGGCCGTTGGGGCCATCGCCGGGTCTTCCTATGGGGTTCGGTGGGGATGGCCCTCAGCCTGCTGCCCCTGGCGCTCATACCGAACTGGGGCGCGGCCGGCCTGGGCTATATGGCGATGATCGCGCTGGTATCGCTCACCCGCCCCGCCGTCTCGGTCTACATGATGGAGATCACGCCCGTCGCGTGGCGTCCCACTATGTCCGGCGTCTACACCATGGCCATCGGCCTGAGTTGGTCGGCCATCTCGTTGGGCGGCGGCTACATGATCGCCGCGCTGGGCTACCCGTCCTTCTTCCTCAGCAGCGCGGCCCTCACGGGCGTCGGCGCGGCCCTCTTCGGGTTGCGGCAGCGCGCAATCGCCGAACCCCACCCTGCGTCGGTTGCGTAGTCCTGGCAAAGGATGGACACAGCGATTGGATGTATCCTGTGGCCCAGCAAACGATTGCCATGCAAACTTATGCCCGCCGCAGCTTCAACTATCTGACGCGCATGGTAGACGTCAGCCGTGTCGACGCGCTATACCGCTATGTGCGCGGCGAATCTATCCGTTTCGTCTTCCTGCCCGAGCAGATCGGCCGGCACGGCGACATCGTACTTTGCGAAACCTGCGTGCTTATGGGTAATCACCACAAAATTCGATATTGACATCTGGCGCAACTCAGTATACAGTATACAAAACGGTTCAAAAACCCAGAAGTTTAGCTTGACACTCATCTGAAAGTGTCGATTTAGATCAATCTGACCACCAATCTTTTTCGTTTTGTCCCATCTTGCCTTTGCCAAAATCACCAGGAGGAACCCAGAATGTCAATCGAGAACCCGCAATCTTCGGATCAGAAAAAGCGCCTGAGCCGCCGCGATTTTCTGAGACTGTCAAGCAGTGTCGTGGGTATGGCCGCACTGGCCGGGTGTGTTGCGCCCACTGCTGCACCGGCCGCGCCGGCGGCGGCTG
>JACQGT010000200.1 GCA_016199425.1 Chloroflexota bacterium | reverse complement strand
TTTGTGTCTTTGTGCCTTTGCGGTTATCCTATACTGAGCGGACCAAAACCGATTCAGAAGGATTCCCTTATGACAAGTATCCCCCTCGTCGCCGCGCCGGAGAAGAGTCGTTCTGCGCCCGTTTCGTGGCGCAAACGCAAGGAGCTTTTGCAGGATGTGTGGAAGCTGGCCCTGCCGGTGATTCTGACCAATCTGCTGCAAAGTCTGGTGGACACCATCGACGTTTTTATGGTGGGCCGGTTGGGGCCTATTGCTATCGCCGCGGTGGGGATGAGCAGCGCCATCCGTATGCTGGTGCTGGTGATGCTGCTCTCGGTGGCTGCTGGCGCGATGACAATGATAGCGCAGGCCAAGGGGGCGCGGGACCCGGAGCGCATGAGCTTTGTTACCCGCCAGGCCGTTTCGTCCGGGGTGCTGATCTCCCTGGCGCTGACGGTCTTGGGTCTGCTGTTGGCCCGGCCACTGCTGGCGTTGGTCAACAGCGGCGGCGAGCCGGAAGCGGTGGAGTTGGGCGTCTCCTACCTGCGCATCCTCTTTCTGGGCACGCCCTTTCTGGTGCTGAATATCGTCTTCAACCGGCTGATGCAGGGCGCGGGGGATACGGTCACGCCGCTGATTCTGACCGGCGCGTTGAATGTGCTGAATGTGCTGCTCAACTTTGTGCTGATGTTCGGGATGGGGCCGATTCCCGCGCTGGGGGTGGCCGGCGCGGCTCTGGGCACGGTCATTGCCAGAGGGATCGGCGTGGCTATCGTTTTCTTCCTCTTTTATGCGGGCAAGCACGAAGTGAAGATTCTGCCCGGCAGTTACCGCCCCAACTGGCAGATGTTCAACGACATTTTCACAATCGGCGTGCCGTCCGGCGTGCAGGGGCTTTTCCGCAACGGCTCGAGGCTGCTAGTGCTGGGCATCATCACCTCCACCGAAGTGGGAACCTACGGCGCGGCTGCCCTCGCCATCGGCTTTCAGGTGGAGACCCTCGTTTTTATGCCCGGCCTGGCCCTGAATGTGGCGGCCACCTCTCTGGTGGGGCAGGCTTTGGGCAGTTGGCAGACCGACGAGGCGCGGCTGCGTGGCAACACGGCTATCGCTCTGGGCCTGATGGTGATGACTGTTCTGGCTTTGCCGATTATCGTCTTTGCCCCCGCCATCATCCGCCTCTTTGACCCCAGCAGCCACCCGGTGCTTCTGGCGACGGGGACCACCTATTTTCGCATCAATACCGTCGTGCTGCCCCTGAGTGCGCTGGCAATGGTTGCCAACGGCGCGCTGCGGGGCGCGGGGGATTCGGTTCCCGGTCTGATCAGTACAATGGTGACGCGGGCGTTGATTGCGGCCTCTCTGGCCTGGGTGCTGGCCTTTCCCGTGGGGATGGGGTCTCTGGGCGTCTGGATCGCCCTGGCCGTGGGGGTGGTGTTGGAAGCCATTTATATGGTTTGGCGCTGGCGGGGCGACACCTGGCTGAAGGTGGCCCTGGGCAAGACCGTCCTCTACCGCACCCATTTGCGCCATCTGCCCGACGCGATGCGGCAGCGTTATCTGTCCGAAGTGCGCGGCCCGCTGATGGCCCAACCGGGAACCCGGGAGCTGGTGGATGCCGGCGGGGTTGTCTATGCCCAGGCGGATGCAGAGATCCGGCTGGCATTTGAAGGTGGTGGGTGGGTCACAAAACACGACTCCCTGTTCCCTTCTTCCGATTTCTGTCTGCCCCCACTTCACCACATCTGCCCAGTCGCGGCAGCGGGGAAACGGCCCCTGTCGATGCTCTCTGGTTGTCAAGAATCGAAGCCCAATTGACGGATATCCAGGGACGGCTGGCCGCGGCAGAGGAGTCGTGGGTCTGGGCGCGGCGTCTCCTGCTTGGGATGGCCCTTCTCGCTTTTGTGGCTGCGGTTGTGCTGGGCATTCTCGCCCGCACTGAGCCTCTGGCTGGGGTGAGTCTGGCCGCGCTTTTTATTGCGCTGGCGATTGTTGCGCTGGTTGTCTACGGCAAAAGCCAAAAGTAGTGATCTGTGGGGCACGTTGCTTCTGGCCGGGGCTTCCGTACTCTCACTCTCTCAGAAGCGGCAACACCCGCTCCCCCAGCAGACGCAGACCCGATTCTGCGCTGAGGCCGTGGGGTGTGCCGAACTCCACCCGGCTGGCCCCCGCCGCGAAGATCGCGGCGGCCTGCTCGGCCACGCTTTCGGGTGAACCGGCAAAGGCGAAGCGGGCCAGCAATTCGTCTGAGATAAAGCGGGCCCCGGCGTCGAAATCGTAGCGTTCCGCGGCGGCTTGCATCCCCGCCAATCGGTCTGGCTCGATAGAGACCGTCGGGTCCAGTGCCGCCACAATGGGCAGATAGAGGGCCACCTCCCGTCGGGCCAGGGCGCGGGCTGCGGCGGCATCCTCATCCACAACCGTCACTGCGCCTACCACCACCCCAATCTCCTCTGCCTGTCGCCCCGCCTCTGCCGCGTGGCGGTCGATCAGCCCCCGCATCCACGCGGCCGCGTCCGGGTTGGCCGAGCCGCCTACCTTCACTTCGCTGATGAAGGGCAGACAGGCCGCCAAAGTCCTCTCTCCCCAACTCCCCAGCAAAAAGGGAATCTCCCCGTTCTGGATTGTCCAGCGCAGGCTGTCGCCCCCGGCCAGGGGGAAAATTGATCCGGCCAGAGGCTCCTTCGACTGGCGCAGCAGGTGTCGCACACAGGCGAAGGCCTCAGCCAGGGCCGTGACCGGCGCGCTGGGGCGCAGACCCACGAAATCCAGCCAGCCGCCCCGGGCCAGGCCGAGATAGGCGCGCCCGTTGCTGGCTTCGTCGATCAGCGCGGCGTTGGCGGTCAGATTGATCGGGTGGCAGGTGAAGGGGTTGACCGCGGCCGGGCCGATGCGGACGTGGCGGGTGGCGTGGGCGATCTCCAGCAGGGGTAGCCAGGCCGGCTGGTAGAGCATATCGTTGTAGACGGTCACGCCGTCGAAGCCATAAGTCTCGACCTGCGCGGCTAAGGAGCCATAGGCGGCCAGAGGTTTGTCGGTTTGAAAAGCGATGGAGAGTTGGCGAGAAGACACAGGCGGTTCTCCGTTGGGGTGGGTGGGCAATAGATTCAGTTGTAGCGCAGAAAGGGCGGGAAAGCAAACAAATGAGTCCAGTGAAAAAAGGGGAATTCCACCGCGGAGCCGCGGAGTTCGCGGTGGGAGCGCGGAGGAATTCAGGAGAAAATCTCCGCGTGCCTCCGCGCCCTCCGCGCCTCCGCGGTGTGCTGCTTGGCTTTTTGCAGTAGAGTCACAAATCATCACGCGAAAATTGCTATTCCTCCTGGCTTCTGCTAGAATATATGTTCTATATTCTTTCCAGAAGTTCGACTTTGCCAAAAGTCGAACTTCTTCCCCCCAAAAACGCAAGGAAAGGCGCTGTTCATGAGCGTAGAAAATCTGGTTGCCGAGGAGTTCGACGGGGCCGCTCAACCGGTTGAGCAGCTTTCCACCAATCGCCGGGTCTTCAATCTGGCCTGGCCTGTGATCGGCGAGAATTTTCTGGAAACGATGCTGGGCATTGTGGATACATTTCTGGTGGCCCGGCTGGGCGCGGCGGCCCTCGCCGGTGTGGGCAGCTCGTTGCAGGTGATGTTTTTTGTGATTGCCGCGCTCAGCGCGCTCTCTGTGGGCAGCTCGGTGCTGGTGGCCCAGGCCGTGGGCGCGCGCAAGTTTGAACGGGCCTCCCATCTGGCCCGCCAATCGATTGGGTGGAGTGTCTGCTTTTCGGTGCCCCTGGCCCTGCTCGGCTTCTTCCTGGCCGATCCCATTCTCTCGCTCTTTGGGCTGGAGCCAGAGGTAGCGGCCATCGGCGGCGACTATCTGAAGGTGACGATGGGGACGGTCGTTGTGCTGGTGGTGCTCTTTATCGGCGGCGGTGTGTTGCGGGGCGCGGGAGATTCCCGCACGCCTATGCAGGTGACGGCCCTGGCCAATGTAATCAACATCTTTCTCGCCTACGGGCTGATCTTCGGCGCGTGGGGTCTGCCGGAATTGGGCGCGGTGGGCAGCGCCTGGGCCACCTTTCTCTCGCGGCTGCTGGCGATGGTCATCCTGCTCTGGGCCATGAGCCGGGGGCGTAACGGCGTCACCATCGGCGGGCGTGACGGCTGGCTGCCCCAGATTTCTGTGGCCCGCTCGGTCCTGCGGATCGGCGTCCCCGCCGCGCTGGAACAGGTCTTGATCTCCGCCGGATTTACGGTGCTGACAATCGTCGTAGCGAGTCTGGGCACAGCCGCGCTGGCCGCGCACCGCATCGCTTTCAACGCCCTCTCCCTCTCTTTTCTGCCCGGCTTTGGCTTCAGCATCGCGGCCACCGCGCTGGTGGGGCAGTCGGTGGGCGCGCGCCGTCTGGACCAGGGCAGCGATGCCGCGCACACGGCCGCGCGTTGGGGCGCTCTCTGGATGGGCAGTATGGCGGTGATCTTTTTCATTCTCGCCACACCGATTATGCAGGCCTTTACAGACGAGGCGGAAGTGGTCCGGCAGGGGGCAGCCAGTCTGCGCGTGCTGGCCTTCTCCCAGCCTTTCTGGGCCCTGCTCTTTATCTATTCGGGCAGTCTGCGCGGTCTGGGCAACACAAACTTTCCTCTGCGCGCCAATACGCTGGGGATTTGGAGCACAGTC
>JACQGT010000204.1 GCA_016199425.1 Chloroflexota bacterium | reverse complement strand
ATGGGATCGTTGGGGTCCAGATAGCGCGGGTCCTGGCCCACATCGATGCGTTCGGGAATCACGCCGCGCTGCAAGGCCCAATCGAGCCGGTTCTGGAAGTTGAACATAAAGGAGAGCAGGCTGGCCGTGGCTTCCTTATTCTTTGACTGCTCCGCCATCATCACACAGTCCGGCCAGAAGACGTTGGCGTGGGTCATGCCGCCGTCGGAAACAGGCAGTTGGGCCACATCGAAGGCCAGGTCCGGGGCGTCATTCTTGATAATCGTGGGCATCCACGAACCGGTTTCCAGCATAGCCATCTGACCAGCCAGGAAGAGGGGCTGCAAATCCGCGTCCCGGTTGGCGCTGACCGGCGACGGTTGGGCACTCTGATCGCCCAGCACAATGTCGGCCAGAAACTGCACGGCCTGCACGCCCACTTCATCGCCCACCCGGGAACGGCCATCTTCTTTCCAGCGGCTCAAATTGTTGCCGCCGCCGATCGCGCCGACCCAGGCGTACCACCAGTAGTCACCCAGACCGAGGCCGATTCCATAGACATTGGGCGGGTTGTGCAGGGCTTTGGCTGCCTCGCGCACATCGGCCCAGGTTTCAGGTGACTGCAACCCGGCCCCCTCGAAGAGGTCGGTGCGGTAGTAAAGGCCGCGGGGGTCCAGGAAATAGGGCATTCCGAACAGATGGCCGTCGACGGTCATGGCCTGGATGCCCGATTCCCAGAAGTGGGAGAGCAACTCTTTGTCCATCAAGTCATCCAGGACGGCCAGTTCGTTGACAGACTGGAATTCCAACAGCCACTGGCCGGAGCCGTTGAAGATGTCCGGGGCCTGGCCGCCGCTGATTTGGGTCAGCAGCACATTGCGGCCCTCCGGCCAACTGACCACTTCCAGGGTGGCAGATATTTCGCCCTGGCTGCTGTTGAAGGCATCCATCACAGCCTGGGTGTCCGGCTGCATGCGGCTGTCGTAGTCCATGGCGATGTAACGCACCGCGGTGACTGCCTGCGCGGGCGCGCTTGCCCCACTACTGGCCGGCGGGTTAGCGGCGGGTGGGGCGCAGGCAGCCAGGAGCAACGGCGTCGCTGTGGCAGCTATCACCTTCAGAAAACTTCGTCGAGTCAACCCTTTACCTTGCGTGTGCATATCTCCTCCTAAGAGATTCCATTCAATTAGAATGACGCTTTGCGGACTGCCTATACCTGTGGAGAAAAACGAAAGCTTATGAATTATCTATCAAGCTTTCACTACTGTCAAAGCGCGTTTTTGGGAAGGGATTATTTCAAGTTGGGGGCGATATTTTGATTCCGGGAATGGGCCAGAACCAGTCTGTAAACCAGGAATCGCCTGGCCTATTCCCGGAATCGAGTACACAATTGTGTCCTTTTTTCTACGGCTCAATCACCACCTTCAGCCCCTCCCGGGCCGCGGCGGTAGCGAAAGCTTGCTGGTAGCCGTCCAGAGGGAAGCGGTGGGAGGCGAGCCGGGTCAGATCGATCTGCCCGCTTTCGGCCAGGGCAATGGCCCGGGGATAGGTGTGGGCCATGCGCCGGCAAAGCTGGATGGTCAGCCCTTTGCGCCGGGCCATGGACGCCGAAAAGGATGTGCGGTCATCGGAGGGGATGCCCACCAGCACCACCCGCGCGCCGGGGCGGGCCGTCTCGATGGCCGTCTCCACCGCCGCGTTGGCCCCGGCGATCTCGAAGGCCACGTCCACGCCTCGCCCGTTTGTGGCCGCGAGAACCCCGGCCCGCTCCCCGCCCGCGGCGTCGGCCAGCAACGCCACATCCGCGCCCATCTGCTCTGCCACAGCCAGCCGGTGGGGACGCAGGTCCGTGGCGATGATCTGGCGGGCGCCGTTGAGCCGGGCTAGCTGCAGCATCATCAGCCCGATGGGTCCGCAGCCGAAGATGCCCACACTGTCGCCCAGACGAATCTGGCCCAGATCGATGGCGTAGAGGGCCACGCCCAGAGGTTCCAGCAGCGCGCCGTCTACATCAGAGACGCTGTCGGGCAGGGCAAAGAGCGCCCGTTCCGGCCAGGCCATATACTCGCGCAGGCTGCCGTCGTCCTTGCCGTGACCGCAGAAGCGGGTGGCCCGGCAGAAGTTGGGATAACCGGTCTCGCAGAACTCACAGCGCCAGCAGGGCAGCGCGGGGTCCACGGCCACCCGTTCCCCCCGGCGCGGCCCGCTCTCGATGACAGCGGCGAATTCGTGGCCCAGGACCAGCGGGTGATCCAGCCGGGCGTCGCCGATGCTGCCCTCCTCGAACCAGTGCAGGTCGCTGCCGCAGATGCCCACAGCCGTCACCCGCAGCAGCACCTCACCGTTCTCTGGCACAGGCGCAGATTCCTCGTGCAGCCGCAAATCGTGTGTACCGTGCAGACGCAGAGTTTTCATCGCAACGCTCCTATCAACGCGGGGATTGGCGAACGGGGATTGGCGACTGGAGTAGATACGTTCCAGTCGCTAATCGCCAGTCCCCAGTCGCCTTTTTGGTTATTGTCCGTAAACGTGGGTATAGCGGTGGTGGAGTTTCGCCACATCCTCCGGCGGAATCTCCTGTACCTGGCCCAGTTGCATAGCCAGCCAGACTGATTTTGCCACATCTTCGGTCATCACCGCTGCTTTGACCGCGGCTTCAGCGTTCTTGCCGATGGTGAAGACGCCGTGCTGTTGGAGCAGCACCGCCTGGGACGAGCCGATGTGTTCGAGCACCTGCTGGCCGATGGCTTCGCTGCCGATGAGGGCAAAACCCGCGCAAGGGATCGGCCCGCCGAACTCGTCGGCGATGGCGGTCAGACAGCAGGGGATGGGTTTACCCAGCGCGGCAAAGGCCGTGGCGTAGGGCGAATGGGTGTGGACGATGCCATTCACGTCGACCCGCTGGCGGTAGATGTGGAGATGGCTGGCCGTGTCCGACGAGGGCTTGAGTTTGCCCTCGACGATATGGCCGTCCATATCCACCACCACGTGATCCGCCGGGCACAGCTTTTCGTAGCGGACGCCGCTGGGTTTGATCACCACCAGCCCGCTCTCCGGGTCCCGCGCGCTGATGTTGCCCCCGGTCCACTTGACCAGATTGTTCTTCGGCAGCTCCAAATGGAGGATGTAGAGTTCTTCTTTGAGTGCTTCCAGCATAACTTTTCGTTTCCCCGTGGAAACGTGAGGCGTGAAACGTGAGAATAAACACTGCTCTCACGTTTCACATTTCACGTTTCGAGTTCAAAGTTGCATCTGTTTGTAGAAGCGACTGCCCTACACAACCTTCGTCATCTGTCCTTTATCTGCCGCGGCCGCGTTGGCCCGGGACGCGGTTCGGTTGGCGGCCATCTCCTCCACGCTTTTTGTGTGCAGCCGGGCCGCGCCCTCTGTCTGGCGCAGACGCACCCGGCTTCCGTTGGCTTCGGCCGCGGCCAGACGGTTCTTGGCGGCGGAAATCTCGCCCGCGTAGTTGGGCAGCCACTGGGCCTGGGCCACCAGCATCTCGTCAGTCATCTGCCAGACCTCTTCCGGGTTGCAGACTGCGCCGGTCAGCGGGTCGTGCAGCATCGCCTGCTTGAGCAGGGTCACGTCGCCGTGGACGGCTGCTTCCACCGCCATCTCCTGCACCCGCACGCTGGCCGAGCAGGTGGCCGCGCAGGCCATAGGCAGATCGCCCACCACCGGCATATTGATGCCGTTTTTGTCCACATAGCCGGGGATTTCAACCACACAGCCGTTGGGCAGATTGGTGATGTGGCCCTGGTTGACGATATTGAAATGGCCCCGGTAGACCCGCCCGGTCTCCAGCCCTTCGATGATGTAGGAGCCGTGCTCCTCGCTGCGCCGCTCCTGAGCAATGACCGGTGGCTCTTCCTTCATCCAGTTGGGGAAGTCGGTCTCGAACCAGTTGCGCCCTTCGGTGCAGACGCGCAGATAGCCGCCGGTCTCGCCGTTGATCCAACTGGACATATCGATCCACCGGGGAATCTCATCCACCCGTTTGCGATACCAGGGCAGATATTCGCTCAGATGGCCGTTGGATTCGGTGCTGAAGTAGCCAAAACGCCGGGCCACATCGATGCGCACCTTCTCTGCCTCCCGGTATTTGGGGTGGGCCGCAATCAGTTCGGGAATCAGCGGAATCATATCCATCCCCCGCCACTCGGCTTTGATGTACCAGGTCTGGTGGTTGATGCCCGCGCACACAATCTGTACATCCCGGCGATGGAGCGTCTCGCCCTCGGCCAGCAGCCCTTCCTGCCTGGCCCAGTGTTCGATGCTGCGGGTGATGATCCAGTGACCGCCCTGGACGCCGTGGCAGAGGCCGATGGTGTTGACGCCGGCGTATTGGTTGCAGGCCCACACATTCATCGCCATCGGGTTGGAGTAGTTGAGAAAGAGGGGGTTGTCCGCGGCCACGGCCCGGATGTCGGCGCAGATGTCGAGCAGGGCCGGGATGGTGCGCTGGCCGTACATCAGGCCGCCGGCGCAGATGGTATCGCCTACGCACTGGTCAATGCCGTACTTGAGCGGAATGTCGATGTCCAGTGCGAAGGCAGCCAGCCCACCCTGGCGGATGGTGGAGATGATGTAATTGGCCCCTTCCAGCGCGACGCGGCGGTCGGTCGTCGTGCTGATGGTGGCGGGCAGTCCGTTGGCGTCGATGTCGCGTTGGGCCAGTTGGGCGACCATTTCCAAGT
>JACQGT010000194.1 GCA_016199425.1 Chloroflexota bacterium | reverse complement strand
TGATGGAGTTGCGCCAGCGGGGTGGTGTGGCTGGTGAGACGAGGATGCCTGCGGCAGCGTAAAGAAGTGGGCAGTAATCAGTGAGGTCGGACCACCGACTTTCTCATCCGAGACGCCTTCTCCCCCGATAGCGTCTCGGATTTTTTGTTGCTGTCAGGCAAGGGCAGGAGCGGATAAGCGCTGGTTGATGATACGCCAGAAAGTCGCTACCGCGTCGGACTGGGCGTCAAAGAAATCCTCGAAAAATCCGGGAGAGTTCAGTTCCGCTGGGTAGGCGTAGCGTTCGCCTTCATCGCCAAAATCGGTAACCCAATCGGCCGGCTCGTTTCCATCGACCACTTCAAATAGCGACTGAGGATAAAGATACGGTCTGCCCTGGTCATTGAGGATGCGCAGATCGTCGGCTTCGATGCCTATCACAGCGTACCAGTGAAAAGGCGACAAGTCTGTGTATTCAGAATTGAAAGTCTTCAGTTTTACAATCATTTGTCACCCACCTTTTTGCGCCTAATCTCTACACGACCAATCCCCGCGTGTTCATACCAGTGAAGCTCATAGAAAGACCGTCCGATTTCAAAAGTAGGTCCGCTTTTCTTCACCCATTGTGCTGCATATCCACCGTATGTGTCAACCAGTCTTTGCGCGTCCCGGATGCGGTTGCCTTTGGCAATCACGCGAGAACGCGCCAGAGTTTGAGGGTCGATGTCAGAAATTGGTCCTTCTCCCATCTATATTCTGGTTCGCCATTCAACGCAACTGAGGGTAGGCCGCCGCTATGGCAAGACCTGTAAAAAGTAGCGTCGTAATATCAAAGAGCAGGAAAAAGCCGGTGAAGAGGAACAGCCCTATACTGCCCACAAACACGCCACTGATGATGCCGATCAGCGCAAAGAGAGGCAGCCGCCGTCCCCGTCGCCGCCCCACGCCCCGGCGGATGATCTGGGCCAGCAGGCTGCCCGCTCCGGAACCGGCCACGAAGGCAATGATCAGCCCGAAGAAGCCAAAGCCACTCAGCAGCAAACCCACAATCGGCGCGGCGATGGCCGAGACCACAAAGCCCACGCCCAGGGCAATGAAATTGTCACTGCCCTGGGCATTGAAGTAGACATTCTGCTGCTGGTGGATACATTCGGTGCAGCGATAGCCCACCGGTGTCTGCACCGCGCATTTGATGCAGATGGGCTTGCCGCATTTGTTGCAGCGCAGAAGTGTCTCGGTGTTGGGGTGGTTGGCGCAGAAAAGGGTGTCCTGGTCGTCCGCCGCCACGACCAGTGGTTTGCCGTCGTAAATGGCGCGTCGGGCCGGGTCGCCGAGGATGGCGTAGGCATCTTCAATCTGGGCCAGCTTTTGGGCAGCGTAGGCCCGGGCGTCCGCATCTCCGATATTTTCTGGCTGGTAGAGCTTGAGCAGCCGCTGGTATTGCCGTGCCACTTCCTCCTGGGACGTGTCCTCGGCGATGTCCAGCATACGGTAGTGCTTTTTCGGTTGGGGTGTTCGATCACTCATTGTCGTTATCTACCCAATAAAATACAGATAGTCAGATCAATTCAGATCATAAATATCTGCGTCCCATTCCTATACAGTCCACTTTAGTTTGTCCATCAGCGTCTGGTAGAAATAGCTGCGCGGGCGCATACGGATGAAGCGCGCCTGATAGGGACTACCTACCACCACCACTTCGTCCTGGTCGTCCACTTCCACCTCGAACTGGCCATCCACTGTCAGCATAGCCGAGTGGTCGCTGTAGACCCGTAGGCGCACTTCCGTTCCTTCGGAAAGGACGACAGCCCGGTTCATACTCATGTGGGGCGCCACGGGGATGACGAGAATATTGCGCAGTTCGGGCGGCAGGATTGGACCGCCGGAGGCCAATGCATAGGCTGTACTGCCGGTGGCCGTGCTGACGATCAGCCCGTCACAGGTGTAGGTGGTCAAATAGCCGCCGTCCAGACTGGTGCTGACCCGGACAATGCGGGCCAGGCTGCCCCGGCTGAGGACCACATCGTTGAGCGCGTCGTACTCGCAACGCACTTCACAGCGATCCTCCGCGCCGTTGCGTTCTACCCGCACACGGATCATCAGCCGCTCTTCCACCCAATAGTCGCCATCCAACATCTGGCCCAGGGGTTCCTCCCAGTCGTTGGGGAAGATTTCGGCCAGGAAGCCCAGGCGGCCCATTTTGACGCCGAGCATCGGCACTTCCATCTCCGCACCCAGGCGGGCCGCGCGCAGCATTGTGCCGTCACCCCCCAGAGTGATGAGCAGGTCTACGTTTTCCAGATGGCGTTGGATGGTTTCGGCGTCCCAGGCCGAGTCCCGCCAGATGTGATGGACACCCCGGCCGCGTAGAAAGTTCTCCATTGCCGAGGCCAGGTCCAATGATTCGGGTTTGCGTGGGTGGTGTAGAATGCCAATGCGACGGAATAACAGGGGAGCCTCCGGTTTGGGCGCGGCGAATGCTATCGTTCAGGATTCGCATCATAGACCAGCCACTCTCTTTGGTCAAATGGAGGGGTGTTGGCGTATCTGCGTTCTTTCAAGTAGAATGACGGTTGGAGAGTAGTCAGTGAGCAGTGAGCAGTTATCAATAGCGGTCCGCACTGCTCACTGATTACTTTCGACTTGCCACCTGCCATCCTTCGACAGGCTCAGGACACCGC
>JACQGT010000035.1 GCA_016199425.1 Chloroflexota bacterium | reverse complement strand
GCCCCGCTCCAGCGCCCGCCCGCCAGGTGATGGAGCAGCGCCAGCCCCAGCCCGCCCAGCCCCATCTCCAGCCAGAAGAGCCAGGCAAAGAGCCAGGCCCGCCAGAACTCGTCCGGTGCCAGGAAAAGACCGGCCAAAGCCACCAGCAGCCCAAATCCGGCGATCCACAGGGACGGCCGCTGCAACCGGTGGATGCGCTCGATCTGTGTACTGCTCTTGAAAACAATCGCTTCTGCTGCTGCCGAATGGCTCATTGGCTATTTCATCCATCTACCCTGAAAAATAAGAACAGGGATTTCAGAACTGACGGATTTGATCTGCGTGTATCCGCAGTTTCAGCGTCAATCTGCGTCCCGTTTTTCATCCCCCGTGGCGCACCCGGCGTATGGGGAACTGGTCTAAGAAAAGCGATTTCGTCGCCACGATTCCGGGAATCGGTCAAATGTAAAGGGGAATTCGCGGGAGCGTGTGACCGATTCCCGGAATCAGATCGTCCAAGTTGTTTACGGACAATTACTTACGGCAACTTCTCCGGCGGAATTTCTCCGGCATCCACATTCTGGCTCAGTTGCAGCGCCCGGATATAGGCCACAATCGCCCAGCGATCCGCCACAGGAATGCGGGCCGCGTAGCTGGGCATCACCCGTGTGCCGTCGCTGATGATGGCGAAATAGTAGCCGGCTTGCCGATCCCGCAACTCCGGGCTGTGAAAGGATTCGGGGTTGGGCATCCCGTACTCTGTAATCACCCCCTGGCCGTCGCCTGTCAACCCGTGGCAGGGGGAACAGAAGATGTCGTAGCGCTGCTGCCCCCGTTCCAGCAGCGTCTGGGTGACGGTGAAGGGGAAGCTGTCGATAAACCGGCCGCCCACCCTCCCGCTGGTAAGCAGCGGATCCAACCGCAGCTCGCCCCGGGCCACTGTGTCGGCGATGCGGGGGCGGCTGGCCCCACCGTCGGCAAAGAAAGCGCTGGCTTCCTGGGCCTCGAAACGGGGCTGATCTTCCAGCGTCAGCGCGCAGCCGCCCAGGGCCACCAGCAGAATAACCAGCCCAATCGCCCGGACAGGCCATAGATCGTAGGTTGGGTTCTCCCGGCAAGAGAGCATCGAATACAGTTCAACGAATGCCGGGAGAACCCAACAGCGCCAGTTGCGCTTGATAGGAATGAGGCTACGGCTCTTACCCGATGCTTTGCGGTTCAATACGCTGTCGTTCATCTTCAGTCCAGCCATTTTTCGTAAAAGAGACTGAGCGGGTCTTCCCGGTAGGGGCCGAAGGGGCCAATCTGCCGGTAACCCATCCGCTCGTAGAGGCTGATGGCTTCGGTCTGGTGGATGCCCGTCTCCAGCCGCAGCAGATTAACGCCCCGTCCGCGGGTGTAACGTTCCAGATGAGTCAGTATCGCCTTTGCCAGCCCCAATCCCCGGAAGGCCGGACGCACGTACATCCGTTTGATCTCCCCAAACTCAGCGCCGAACAACTGTACACCGCCGCACGCGGCCGGCGCGTCGCCGTGGCGCAACACGAAAAAGACGACGCCCTGAGCCAGCAGCTTCTCCACACTGTAGCCGTGACGGTTCTCGCTGGGATAAAGAGGCGTCAGATAGGCGTCCAATTCGTCAATCAGCGTCTGGGCATCCAGGCTGTCGGCCCGGGTCTCTTCAATCACAGTTGTCATCGCGCGTAATCTCCTCACTCCTGCACTCGTCAACAAAAGAACAGAAAGGCTGGACAAAACACACCGCGGAGGCGCGGGGAGCGCGGAGGGAACGCGGAGATTTTCTCCTGAATTCCTCCGCGTTTTCTCCGCGAACTCCGCGTCCCCGCGGTGAAATTCCCCTTTTTGCCGTAGACTCCTTCATTATTTCTCCACTTCCACAACCGATACCGGGTTGAGACTCATCAGAAACGATTGGGTTTTGCGTGCGTCAAAGGCCGGGTCTGCCGCTTCCACACAGAGGAAAAAGCGGTCCTGGGAAGCCCGCTCAAAGCCCGGCGCGTTGAAGACCGCGTGGTAGGGCTGGGGCAGCCCGTTGCGCAGAAGCATCCCCAGCACCGCCGCGCCGGCCGCGGCCAGAATCGTCAACTCGAAGGTGACAATCACAAAGGCGGGCCAACTGTTCAGGGGTCTGCCGCCGATGTTCAGGGGATAGTCGATGACCGACGCGTAGTATTGCATCCCAAAACCGGCCACCCCCCCGGCAATGCCGCCCAGCAGCACCAGCCAGGGCAGCCGGGACGGGCGCAGACCCAGCGCAGCGGGCAGTTCCTCGATGGGGTAGGGGCTGTAGGCCGCCAGTTTGCGGTAGCCCGCGGCGTAGGCCCGCCGCGCCTGGGCCAGCAGCTCTTCGCCGCTGGCAAATTCGGCCATCAGCCCGTAGAGCGACCCCGCTTCCACAGCAGGCCGGGGCGGCGCGGGCGGGGCCGTCTCCGCTGTCGGCTGCGACCCGGCACCCCCGTGCCTGTGCGTTTCGGCCAGCAGATGGCGCATCTCGAAGATGGAAATCATCGGCAGCACCCGCACAAAGAGAAAGATGAGGGTGAGAAAGAGGCCAATAGAGCCGAGCAGCACCCCCCAATCCCAACCGGTGGGGACGTAGCCGCCCCAGGATGAAGGCAGGTAGTCCCGGTGCAGGCTGACGACAATAATCACAAAGCGCTCCAGCCACATCCCCACGTTGACCACCAAAGCAAGGACAAACAACGCCGGCACGCTGGTCCGCACCCATTTCAGCCACAGCAATTGGGGCAAAAGGACATTGCATAAAATCAATGCCCAATAG
>JACQGT010000202.1 GCA_016199425.1 Chloroflexota bacterium | reverse complement strand
TGCAAGGCCAGAGATCGTGTGGTCGATTCCCGGAATCAGCAGCTTTCGCCCCCAACTTGAAGTACACCCGGGTGATGTTTGCCTGTAGACTGATTTGACTCTGTATGCGCGCGGGGTAGAATAAAAGAATGAGCGAAAACAACAAAACAAACAAAACGACGAAAACTGACGAAACTCGCGCCGCGGCGCAAGCCGACGCTGCCGCCCGCGAGTTGCGCCGTCGTCTCTCGCCCTGGCAATGGGGCGTGCTGTTGATCATCGCGGGGATTCTGGCCGCGGGCTTTGGCGTGGACATCTTCCGCCTGCCCGAATTGCAAGAGCTGCTGCCCATCACAACGCCCATCACCACACCGCTGGCGGCCATCCCGCCCAGCGTGCCGGACGGGGCGCTCCAGGCCACGCTGGTTCGGGTGGTGGATGGGGATACCATCGAAGTCACCATCGGCGGCCAGGCGTTGACCGTGCGCTATGTGGGCATCGACACACCGGAGCGGGGCGAGCCGGGCTACAAAGCCGCGGCCGCAGCCAATCAGGAGCTTCTGGGCAGCGGCACTCTGTGGCTGGCCCCGGACCGCACGGATAAGGACCGCTACGGGCGTCTGCTGCGTTTTATCTACACGGACAAAGGCGTCTTCGTCAATCAAGAGATGATCGCCCAGGGCTGGGCGCAACCCCTGGAGTTCAAACCCGACGTGACATTGGCCGTCGAATTTCGCAAGCTGGCGACAGAAGCAGCCGAAGCCAAACGGGGCTTTTGGAGCGGCTCGTCAGACGTAGACGGGGCCATGCCCTACGCGCTCGTCACCCAGTCCACCCCTTTGCGCATCGGCCCCGGCCGGGACTTCGACACGACAGTGAGCCTGCTCCCTGGCCTGACAATGAGCGTCTATGCCAGGGACGAGAGCGGGCGCTGGCTGCAAATCCGCACCCCGGATCGGGCGGGCGGCTGGGTCAGCGCCAGCGCGGTGGAGTTGAATGTGCCGGTGGGGGATGTGCCGAAGGGGGAGTAGAGTGGCAGGTCGCAGGTGGTGTCCTGAGCCTGTCGAAGGATGGCTGGTGGTGACTGAGGCTTTAGTACAGCGCGGGCGCAAGTGGTTGTGTGGTTCTGCTACTCCCCGCCGGTCACGGACCGGCGGCAGTCGCTCACCTGGCAGCGCCGGGTCACGGACCCGGCGAGAGCACTCGAAGTACATAGGTATTTACGCCGCGCTGTACTAGGCGGGTCTGTGACCTGTCGGACGCCGGTCACGCACCGGCTGGGAGCAGTGACTTGCCTCGAATCTGAAGTATACCCCCCCTTTTCCCTCAAATAGACATTCCCCCTCCTCTCTGGTAGACTAACCGTTCTGGACTGTAGCGGTTCAGTACAGAATTGCCGTAGGGCGGATTGCCAATCCGTTCTGCGGCGGACGGAATACCATTCCGTCCTACATTCTCTTCCCCCAGCAACGGAGGCGAACCGTGCCCAACTCCTTCGACATCTACCGGCGGCTCTTTGGCTTTCTGCGTCCCTACCGCAAAGAAGTGCTGATCGCCTACGTCTCCGTCCTTTTTGCCGCCGGTCTCAATTTGATTATCCCCCAGATTTTGAAGAACGCCATCGACGAGGGGCTGACCAGCGGTGAGGCGACGGCGCTTTTTGGGGCGGGTGGGCTGATTCTGGCCATTGCGGTTGTGCGGGGGGGCGCGGCCTTCAGCCAGCGCTACTACGGCGAGTGGATCACCCACCGCATCGCCTACGATCTGCGCAACCGCTTCTATGCGATTTTGCAACGACTGCCTTTTGCTTTCCACGACCAGGCCCAGACCGGCGATCTGATGAGCCGGGCCACGGGTGACATTACGGAAAGCGAGCGTTTCATCGGCATCGGGCTGATGGACCTGACCGCGACGTTGCTGCTGCTGATGGGCGTCATCGCCGCGATGCTGCTGGAGAGCGTGCAATTGTCCCTCTATGCCCTGGGGCCGATGGTGATTTTGGTCTACGCCACTGTGCGCTTTGGCGGGGTGGTACGCCCCCGTTTCAAACTGATCCAGGAGCAGATGGGCGTGCTTTCTTCGGTGATGCAGGAGAGTATGACTGGCATCGGCGTCGTCAAAGCCTTTGCCCGGGAACCCCACGAGCTGGAAAAATTCGATGCCCAGAACGAGGAGTGGTTCTCCCGGCGCTATGCCATCATCAAAATTTGGGCCAACAACTGGCCCACCTTCACGCTGATTCTGGCGGCCAGCATCTTTCTGCTGCTCTGGTTTGGCGGCCCCTACGCCCTGGCCGGCGAGATTACCGTCGGCTCGCTCTTTGCGCTGATTTCCTATGTGCTGATGCTCAACGGACCGGTGCAGCGGCTGGGCTTTCTGGTCAATATGGCGGCCACAGCCGGAGCCAGCGCCACCCGCGTCTTTGAGATTATCGACAGGCCCACGGAAACAGAAGATAGCGCGGACGCGCGGACACTAGAAAAAGTGGAGGGACACGTCGTCTTTGAGGATGTAGGCTTTGCCTACGAAGGCGGTGCCCCGGTGGTGCAGGCCATCGACTTCCAGGCCCATCCGGGCCAGGTCATCGCGCTGATCGGCCCCACCGGGTCCGGCAAATCGACGGTGACCAATCTGATCCCCCGCTTCTACAACCCCACAGAAGGCCGGGTGACGGTGGACGGCCACGACATTCGCCAGGTGAAGCTGGAGAGCCTGCGCAAGCACATCGGCATTGTGTTGCAAGACCCTTTTCTTTTTGGACTGACGATTTCCGAGAATATCGCTTACGGCAAACCCGACGCCAGCCCAGAGGCGATTGTGGAGGCGGCCAAAGCGGCCCGGGCCCACGATTTCATTATGCATCTGCCCCAGGGCTACGAAACCCGCATCGGCGAGCGGGGTGTGACGCTGAGCGGCGGGCAGAAGCAGCGGCTGGCGATTGCCCGGGCCCTGCTCTACGACCCCCGCATTCTGATTCTGGACGATTCCACCAGCAGCGTGGACACAGAGACCGAGCATCTGATCCAGCAGGCCCTGGCCGTGCTGATGGAGGGGCGCACGACTTTCGTCATCGCCCAGCGGCTGCTGACGCTGAAGAGCGCAGACCTGATTCTGGTGTTGGATGGCGGGCGTATTGTGGAGCGGGGCAGCCACGACGAACTTCTGAAAGGCGACGGCCTCTACCGGCGCATCTACGACCTGCAACTGAAAGATCAGGAAGAGTTCGCGGCGTTGATGGAGGAGGCTACCCCCTCCCAACCTCTCCCGCTGCGGGGGAGGAGCAGCGCTCTCGTCTAGCGACCAACAGTTCCCTCCCCAAAGTGGGGAGGGCTAGGGTGGGGTATCAGGAGACAGAGATGAGCGAAAACGGTACACGCAACGGAACAGCCACTGCGGAGCGGATTCCCCTGGACGTGGCGCGCAAGTGGCCTGCCCGCCGGGACCGGCTGGGCCGGGAGACCGGCGTGGACGACCCCGCCTGGCACGACCCGAAGCTGCGCATGGAGGAGCGGGAGCGGCTGATGCGGGAGGAGCGCATCTCCCATTTGCTGCCCGACGAGGAGGACGACAGCATCGGCAAAGCCTACGACGGCAGACTGGTGCGCCGTCTGGCCGGCTTTATGAAACCCTACACCGGACAGTTGATCCTCTCCATCCTTTTTATGACCGTCTCCTCCATCCTCAATGTAGCAGGCCCGGCCATCATCGGGCGGGCCATCGACGCGGGTATCCGAGCCAACAACCTGGAGCAGCTACGCTTGTGGACGCTCATTTTTGCACTCTCGGCCCTGGGCGAATGGATCACCAACCGCAGCCGCATCTCCCTGATGGCCTATGTGGGCACCCGGGTTGTCACTGACGTGCGCAGCACCCTCTTCCGCCATCTGCACACCCTCTCTCTCAACTTCTTCAACAACTACAGCGTGGGGCGGCTGATGTCCCGGCTGATCTCCGATGTGGGCGTGCTCCAAGATTTTGTCACCTGGTCCATCACCGGGCTGGCCCGAGCCTTCTTCCTGCTGGTGGGAATTGTGGTGACGATGCTGGTAATGAACTGGCAACTGGCGCTGGTGGCCTTTGCCGTCCTGCCGTTGATGCTGCTGCTGACCAACTACTGGCGCAAGCACGTGCGCGCCGCCTACCGGGCCACCCGCTCGCGATTAGCGCTGATCAACGGCTATCTCAACGAGTCTATCTCCGGCATTCGGGTCACAAAGAGCTTTACCCGGGAGCGGGCCAACTACCGCCACTTCGACGACCTCAACCACTCCTTTTTCGACGCCAATATCGTAGCGACCAAACTGGCCGCCATCTTCTTCCCCGGCGTGGACTTTATGGGGTCGTTGGCGACCGCGCTGGTGGTGGGGGTGGGCGGCTGGCTGGTCTTGGGCGACAGCCTGACCGCGGGCACGCTCGTCGCTTTTATTCTCTACGTGGAGCGCTTCTTCGAGCCGATCCGCGACCTGGCCCAGCGCTACAACACCTTCCAGGCCACAATGACCGCCAGCGAACGCATCTTCTATCTGCTGGACACCCAGACCGACCTGCCCGACCGGGCCGACGCCTATCCCCTACCCCCCATCCGGGGAGAGGTGAGCTTCGAGGATGTGTACTTTGCCTACAAACCCGACGAGCCTGTCCTGCGCGGGGTGAACATCCACGCCGCGCCGGGCGAGCGCATCGCGCTGGTGGGCGAGACCGGCGCGGGCAAAAGCACAGTCATCCGCCTGCTCTCCCGCTTCTTCGACGTGACCGGCGGCGCGGTGACTATCGACGGCCACGACATCCGCGCCGTGACCCAATCCAGCCTGCGCCGCCAGTTGGGGATCGTCCTGCAGGACACCTTCCTCTTCAACACCAGCATCCGCGAGAACATCCGCTACGGCAGGCCCGACGCCAGCGACGAGGAGATTGTGGCCGCGGCTACGGCTGTGGGCGCAGACGCCTTCATCCGCAACCTGCCCGAGGGCTACGACGCGGGTGTGGGCGAAAACGGCGTGAACCTGAGCGTGGGTCAGCGTCAGATTGTCTCCTTCGCCCGGGCCCTCCTGGCCGACCCCCACATTCTGATTCTGGACGAAGCCACCAGCAGCGTGGACACCAGCACCGAGCAGCAAATTCAGGCCGCGCTGGACCGGCTGATGGAAGGGCGCACCACTTTCGTCATCGCCCACCGGCTGAATACAATTGTCAACGCCGACCAGATTGTCGTGCTCGATCAGGGCCGGGTGGTGGAGCAGGGCAACCATCTGGAACTGCTCAACCAGCGGGGACGCTACTACAATCTCTACACAATGCAGTGGGCCGCTGACGCGTAGGTCGGACTGTCAGTC
>JACQGT010000230.1 GCA_016199425.1 Chloroflexota bacterium | reverse complement strand
CTTAAAAAGTAAATCCAAGGCCGACCAGCGTTTTCAATATGTAGTAGTATTGGGCTTTGTACCACTACATATTGTGGATCGATAATTCGATTATTAGAACATCTGTTTGCACGAAATGAGGGTTTGACCACTACACAATCTTCTTTTATCTTCTTTTTCAGCGCCATCTGCGTCCGCTTGTAAGGAGCTACCCATGCGAATCGATGAACTGGATACCCCCGTGCTGGTCTGCGATCTGGACGTGCTGGAGCGCAATATCCACGCTACTGCCGACCTCTGCCGCACGCTGGACATTCCTTTGCGTGTCCACATCAAATCCCACAAAATCCCGGAGATTGCCCACAGGCAATTGGCTGCGGGCGCGGTGGGCGTCTGCTGCCAGAAGGTGGGCGAAGGGGAAGTGATGGCCGCGGCCGGCATCCGCGACATTCTCATCCCCTACAACATTGTGGGCGCGGCAAAAGTGGACCGGCTGCTGCGGCTGGCAAAGCGGGTGACGATGACTGTCGCTGTCGATTCGGTGGAAACAGCGCGGGGCATCAGCGCCGGCGCGGCCCAGTTGGGCGGAAACGTGCGCGTGCTCATCGAACTGGACACAGGAGGGCGGCGCTGCGGCGTGCAGTCGCCGGCGGCGGCGCTGGACCTGGCCCGGCAGATCGTCGGGCTGCCGGGCATCGATTTGCAAGGGGTGATGACCTATCCCAGCCGCCTGGAGGCGAAGCCATTTCTGGACGAGACGGTCGCTCTCCTGCGCGCCGACGGCATCCCCGTCAATGTCATCAGCGGGGGCGGCACGGGCCACGAAGCCGCGTCAAAGGAGATCGGCTGCACAGAGGCGCGCAGCGGTTCCTACATTTGGGAGGGACTGACCCGTGTGCGCAGCCGGGACGATCTGGACCCGGCGCGTTGCCCGTTGCGGGTAGTGACGACAGTCGTCAGTGTCCCCGCGCCAGGGCGGGTGATCATCGACGGGGGGATGAAGACTTTTACTAGCTACCCGCCCATCCCCTACGGCCTCTGCCTGGAACACCCGGAACTGCGCATTGTGGGCATGTCTGTGGAGCACGGCCACATCGACAGCAGCGACTCCAGCCACCGCTTCCGGGTGGGCGAGCGTCTCTCCTTCATTCCCCTGCACGGGGGCATGACCACCAATCTTCACGACGAGATGGTGGGGGTGCGCAATGGGCAAGTGGAAGTGGTGTGGGAGGTGGCGGCGCGGGGGAAGATACGGTAGTGGCAGGTTGCAGGTGGAAAGTTGCAGGTGGTAGTGTCGCCACTTGAAACTTTCCACCTGCAACGTTCGACCTGCAACTCCTACAGCCCCAACCCCTCGTCAATATCCCGCTGGTATTCTCCCAACGATTCGTTGAGGACTTCCTCAATCGTCACGGCTCGCCCGGCAACGCTGGATTCCAGCATGGCGTAGCTGACTGCCACTGAGCGCGTGCCCTGGGCCGCGTCCACTTCAACCGGTTTGCCGGTGGCGATGGCATCGCCAAACTCGCCGTATTCCACGGCAATCAGCTTGCGATCCGTCTCGTTGAAGGGAAAGTCGTAACGCCAGAGCCGGTCGCCACCGAAGAGGGCCGCGGTCGTCGGGTCCAGGCGAAAGTCGGGGAGCAGATCGAGCAGCCGCCCGTCGTTGATGGCTTCGCCGTCTTTGTGCAGGGTGATGACATTGCCGGAACGGTCGTTGGGCAGGTCCAGGGAGCCGGCGGAGCCGTGGATGCGTCGAATCCAGACGCCCAGGCCGTGGGCCGCGTGATCCTCCACATAGGAAGCCACCGCGCCGCTGGCAAAGGTGAGGGTGGCGTAGGAGGCATCCTCGGCGGTGGCCTCAAAGCGGCCTGGCATATCCTTCTGCCACTTGCCGTAGACCCCCGCCGGGTTGCTGGCATTCTGCCCGCCGCCCGCCGCGGGGTTGAGGCGGTATTGTTCGTGCAGGCGACTCTGGGCATAGGCAGTGATGATGGGGCCGAGGTAAAACTCCATAATGTCTGCAAAGTGGACGCCCACATCCAGCAGCACGCCGCTCTGGTTTTTTTGATGGCGCCAGACGGAAATCGTCATACGGTCGCCGCCGCCCATTGTGTGGTGGACCATCAGCCGGGGCGCGCCGATAACCCCCGCATCCACCAGCGCCTTGCCCAGCCGGTTGATGGGGTCGCGCCGGTAGTTCTCGGCCACGCTGACCACCCGCCCGCTGGTTTCCTGCGCGGCCCGGATGCGGTTGCCGCCTTTGACGGTCAGGCCCACGGGCTTCTCCACCAGCGCGTGCATGCCCCGTTGCAGGGCCTCTATGGCCAGGCTGTGGTGATAGGGCGGCGTGGTGGTGATGTCCACCGCGGCCACGCCCAGAGCTTCCAGCTCGGCCAGTGTGCCTACAACAGCCGGGCGCTTGCCCAGCCGTTCTTCCGCGTCGTTGGCCAGGGATTCGGCGTTGCTGGTCCAGGGGTCACAGGCGGCCACCAGTTCAAAGCGGGAAAGACCGGCGTTGGTCAGTTCGGTCAAGCCGTAGAGATGGCGGTGGCCCATGCCGCCACAGCCGACGATTGCCAGGGGAATACGATCCATTTGGTTGTCTCCTTTGAGGGTGGGGTGTTTGAAGCCAAAGCTACGCCATTATAGCACGAATTAGCGCTGTGTGAACAGCCATATACGCACTCGGTACGCAGTAATTTCGCTTGTGTCTGCCCACCGAGCGTGCTAAAATAGAGGCTACAATACAACAGACGACCTGAATATAACAGGCGACCTGTCAACGCAGGAAAGGGAGTTGTCCGATGCAATTTGACATTTTACTGACCCGCGAGCCAAACAATGGCTCTCGTGCCCGGCCAGTCCTGATGCCGGAGCTGATCGTTTCGGGAGACAGCGAGGAAGAGGCGTTCAGCCGCGTGCGCACGCCCATTGCCAACGCGCAGGTCGAGAGCCGCATCGTTCGTATCGATGTACCGGTTGCCGATGAAGCACCGAAAAATTCCTGGCTACGCTTCGCTGGCGAGTGGGGCGACGAGGCGGAGTGGGAAGAGTTCCTGTCGTCTATTGAAGCCTTTCGCAACTCCATTGATGAACCGGCTTTTAGTCGAAATTGGGTAACAGTAGTGCAGAATAAACAGAACTAGCCTGTACAGAAAGTTCCATGTATAATTCTGGAATAAGTTCTATGATTTTTTCATTACCAAGTTTGCAATTGATTTGAGGAATTATGCCGTTCCCCATCACTGAACGAGTAAGCTATAAACATACCCCACTAGTTCAGGTAATCTGCCAATTGCGCTTCCCTACTATCCTTAAGGTGGAAGCGGGTCTACCTGTTGATTTCCAGGAAAGGGTGAGGCATGAATTCCCAATATTCCAGGAGAAACAACTTCAAACTGCTTACCAACTATCAGCAGGGTTGAAAGATGTTCTACCACCAGAGTTTAGGGGGTTGTTGCCCCAAGAATCCGGTTATAACTTCATATCTGCTGATGAAAAGTGGATGATCGGTCTCACTAAAGATTTCTTGTCACTCAGTACGTCTAGCTATAGTAGATGGGAGGAATTTAGCAATAGACTCAGGGGGCCGCTTGATTCTCTTAAGCAGGTTTATCCGCCTAGTTTCTTTACAAGAATCGGACTACGATATCAGAACCTGATCCGACGTTCAGAGTTAGGTCTGACTGATACAGCTTGGTCAGATCTAATTCAACCTCATTTAGCAGGTATTCTATCCAATAATGACGTCGGTCCCTACGTTCAAGATAGTCAACAGGTCATCACTATTGAATTGCGAGAGAATTTTGGGAAAGTCCGCATTCGACACGGATTGGCAAAGGTAGAAGATACCGGAGAGACAGCCTATCTGATCGACAGTGATTTCTTCATTGAACAACGCACGGAGACAGGAAATGAAGCAATTATTCTTGACCAATACCACCGAAGGGCCGGATACTTATTCCGTTGGTGTATCAGACCTCAACTCCATGACGCTATGGAGCCAACATCAATTTCGGGAAACAACAACTAGGGGTGGTGAGTATTTTGAACCGTGGAATCAAGATGATATAGAGTGGGTAATTCTACTGTTCTGTCATCGGCTTATTGATCGCATCCCTAAAGAGGGGTTAGCCGAGCTTGTTGGGTCTCTAGTCAGTATGTATTCATTTTATCAGGATCGCAATCTACCGATCCGCCCTTCGTTACCCCGCGCCACTCGTATAAAAGCAATCGTGCGAGATACAATTGAGAGACCACCATTTGAGATTGAGATGAGTGAGGGGTAACGCTTGGCTCAACCAGGACAGATCTACAGAAAAGCGCATTTGACTGGACAACTGCGCCAAGGAGAGATTGTAAGTAATCTCGTACAGATCAAAGTGGCTGTAGACACCATTGGTTCTGGGGAGACTGCTATTTTTCAAATCATACATCCTTTCGCAATTGTGGTAAGCCAAGACTGCGATCTCGAATGGGATTGGAATGCACGAAGAAGTGGTGAAGATGAATATGCAGCAAAAGCAATGTCAAGTCTTCTCTTCTGTGAAATGGTGCTTGCCGTTGATGCTAGACAAACGCCTGGAATGAATAGTAGGGCGTGGGATCTTATTAAGACAAACAGAGATATACGATACCAATTCTTGCAGAAATCGGAGCCCGAGTATGATTTACAGGGTGACGGACTACCAGAATTGATAATCGACTTCAAACGGTATTTTGCAATACCGATAGAGGAAGTATACGCTCGAATTAGAAATGGTGAGATTCAAAGGCGCTGTTGTTTTAACAGCCCGTATCTACAGGATATTGCGACTCGTTTCTATTACTACCAATATCGAGTTGCTCTCCCAGAACCCCATTTTAGCGAACCTGCTGCGTAACCATTGGTAGTTCGCATCCTCTCTTGGACCGCCTCCCCTCCGGCGTGTATAATACCCCCATGCAACACACCAACCCAACCCCAACCCCAACCGAAACCGTCCGTGTCGTCTTTCAGCCTGCGGGCAGACAGGGCGATGTGGCCGCGGGCACCACACTCCTGGAAGCGGCCCGCCGCCTGGGCGTGGAGATCGAGTCCATCTGCGGCGGTCACCAGACCTGCGGCAAGTGCAAAGTGCTGGTGGAGGAAGGCGACTTCGCCAAATTTGCCCTGCGTTCCGCTGCCGAACACTTGACGTCCCCAGGCGAGCGGGAGATCGAGTACGCCCAGCGTCGCAACTTTAGCGAAGGGGCGCGCCTCAGTTGCGCCTGCCAGGTGACGGGCGATCTGGTCATCCGCGTGCCGGAAGAGAGCCAGACGCGCAAGCAGGTGGTGCGCAAGGCCGCCGGTGTGGAGCGAGCGATTTCGGTGGATGCGCCCATGCGCCTCTACTACGTGGAACTGCCCGCGGCCGAACTGAAGGATCACCGGGGCGACTGGGAGCGGCTGACCGACGAACTGCGTGCGGTGCATGGCCTGGAGAATCTACGTATTGACCCGGCCATTCTGCCCAGCCTGCAACCGGCTCTGGCTGCGGGCAAGCGCGCCCTGACTGTCACCCTTTTCGAGGGCCGGGAGGTGGTGCGGGTGCAGCCCGGCTTCCACGACGAAATCTACGGCATGGCCTTCGACGTGGGCACGACGACAGTTGCAGGCCATCTCTGCCACCTGCGCACGGGCGAAATTTTGGCGACCGCCAGCCGCATGAACCCGCAAGTGCCCTACGGCGAAGACCTGATGAGCCGGGTCAGCTATGCGATGGTCAACCCGGACGGGACCCAACGGATGCAGCGGGCCATCATCGACGGGCTGAACGAACTGATCGCCGAGGCGTGTGGAGCGGCGAGTATCACCCCGGCGGATGTGGTGGAACTGGTCGTCGTGGGCAACACGACAATGCACCACCTGATCCTCGGCGTCAATCCCCAAGAGTTGGGCGGCGCGCCCTTCAGTCTCGTCACCCACGACGCCATAGACATCAAAGCGCGGGATTTGGACCTGCACATCGCCCGCGGCGGCAACGTCCACATTCCCCCCTGCGAAGCCGGCCACGTGGGCGCGGACAATGTGGGTGTGCTAGTGGCCGAAGCCCCCTACGCCCAGGACGAGCAGATGCTCGTCATCGACATCGGAACGAATGGGGAAATTTTGCTGGGCAACCGGGAGCAGATGTTCAGCGCCAGCAGCCCCACCGGCCCCGCCTTTGAGGGCGCGCAGATCGTCCACGGCATGCGCGCCGCGGCCGGAGCCATCGAGCGGGTGCGCATCGACCCGGCCACGCTGGACGTGCGCTACCGGATGATTGGGAAGGATGCGTGGGTGGAGAGCACAGCGACCAGCGAACGGCGACCAGCGAACGGCGATCCGGTACTCCCAGTCGCCAGTCGCCAGTCGCCAGTCGCCAGTCAAAGACAGGCCAGACGCGACGCCCTCCTCAACCCCGCCCTCAAAGCTTCCGGCATCTGCGGGTCGGGGATCATCGAGGCGATTGCCGAACTGCTGACCGCGGGCATTCTGGCCCCCAACGGGCGCTTTGTGGAGATCGATCATCCCCGTCTGCGCACGGGGCTGGGCGAGGGCGGCGGCAAGGCCGAGTTCACCCTGGCTTTCCCCCACGAGACCAGCAGCGGCCAGGCCATCACCGTTCACTCCGACGACGTGCGGGCCATCCAACTGGGCAAGGCCGCGCTCTATGCGGGGGCAAAGCTGCTGATGAAACGGCTGGGGTTGGAGCGGGTGGACCGCATTGTGCTGGCCGGGGGCTTTGGCAGCTACATCGATCCCAGCCACGCGATGCTCATCGGGCTGATCCCCGACTGCGATCTGGCCCGGGTGACAGCCGTGGGCAACGCCGCGGGGGACGGCGCCCGGATGATATTGTTGGACAAGGCCAAGCGGGCCGAGGCTCAGTGGGCGGCCCGCTGGGTGCGCTATGTAGAGACTGCCGTGGAACCGACCTTTCAGGCTGAGTTTGTGGCAGCCATCAATTTCCCCCACGCGGTGGACAGCTTTCCCCATTTGCAGGAGAGTGTGGCGAGCAGCCGCAGCCGGTGGAGCGCAGACCGGGCCGAGGCCATCTACGCGATGGAGAACGGCGCTGGTCAGCGGGCCAGCCGGGCCGACCGGACCGCCCGGCGGCGGGAGCGAGCAGAGCGGCGGGGATAATCTTTTCATCAGGAGAGACAGAATGGCGCAGCCAACGATTGCACCCTACGGTACGTGGGAATCGCCCATTACTGCCGATCTGATCGTTGCCGAAACGATTGGGCTTGGGCAGATCGTGCGCGATGGCGCAGACATCTATTGGGCCGAAATGCGCCCCCAGGAAAAGGGACGCTATGTGGTGGTGCGGTACACACCCGATGGCCAGATCGCCGACGTCAACCCCGCCCCTTTCAGCGCACGCACCCGTGTCCACGAGTACGGCGGCGGTGCCTACACCGTCCACGACGGCACACTCTACTTCACCAATTTTGCCGATCAGCGGCTCTATCGCCAGCAGCCCGGCGGCGCACCCGAACCGTTGACGCCGGAAGGAATCGACATTCGTTTTGCCGATTGCGTGATGGACAGCCAGCGCAACCGGCTGATCGGCGTGCGCGAGGATCACCGGGCGGCAGATCGGGAAGCAGTGAACACAATCGCCGCGCTCGATCTGGGCACGGGCGGTGCAGGGCAGGTACTCATCTCCGGCAGCGACTTTTTCGCCTCGCCCCGTCTCAGCCCGGACGGGACACAGTTGGTCTGGCAAAGCTGGAATCACCCCAATATGCCCTGGGATGGCTGCGAACTGTGGCTGGCTCCGGTGCTGGCCGACGGTTCGCTGGGCACGCCACGGCTGGTGGCCGGCGGCGCGGAAGAGTCTATCTTCCAGCCCCAGTGGTCGCCGGACGGCACGCTCTACTTCGTCTCGGATCGATCGGGCTGGTGGAATCTCTACCGCCTGGCCGGGGGAGAGGTGGAGCCAGCGACCCAGCAGGAGGCGGAATTCGGCGCGCCCCAGTGGGTCTTCGGCCAATCCACCTACGGCTTTGCAGGGCCGGATCAGATCGTCTGCACCTACACCCAGGACGGCTTCTGGCATCTGGCCGCCATCGACACCCGTACTCTGGCTGTGACTCAGTTGGAGTCCCCGTATACAGTCATTCACAGCCTGCAACCCGGCGCAACAGATGTGGTCTTTGAGGGTGGCTCACCCACCCAGGAGTCAGCGATTGTTCGCCTGGACCTGATGACCGGCGTTTTTGTCACCCTGCGTCATTCGGGCAAAGACGTGCCCGATACCCACTACATTTCGCCTGCCCAACCCATCGCTTTCCCCACCGCAGATGGACAGACCGCCTATGGTTTCTATTATCCGCCTTACAACGCGGATTTCGTCGTCCCGGTAGGCGACAAACCGCCTCTGTTGGTCATCAGCCACGGCGGCCCCACCGGCGCAACCGACAATATTTTGGAGTTGCCCATCCAATTTTGGACAAGCCGGGGCTTTGCTGTGCTGGATGTGAATTACGGGGGGAGCACCGGCTATGGCCGCGCCTACCGGATGCGTCTCAACGGGCGCTGGGGGGTTGTGGACATCGACGATTGCTGCAACGGCGCGCTCTATCTGGCGGAGCAGGGGGAAGTGGACCCGCAG
>JACQGT010000034.1 GCA_016199425.1 Chloroflexota bacterium | reverse complement strand
CAGGAAGTCCACGTCCATCTGGTCTGCGCCATCCCCAACGGCCTGCTTCTGGAATTCTACCGGGAGACGGTGGACCCACTGCGTATGCAGATTTTCCAGGAGCCGATGGTTCTCGACGCCGAGGGCAACGTGCCTGTGCCCAAACGTCCCGGTCTGGGCTTTACACCCAACTACGAACTGCTGGAACGTTATCGGGTCGGGTAAAGGCATCCAGACCGCTGGCCTGATTAGAACTCCCAACCCTCAAAAGTCTGCCAACGGCCCTGGGGCGTCCAGCCCAGCAGCCGCTCGGCCTTGCGGATGTCGAAGACGGTGGCGTAAGGGTCGGCGGCGAAATAGCCGGGGTCTTTCTGCAGCGGCAGGTCCTTTGCCGTCTTTGCAGGCTGCTGGCTGGCCTGGGGATGCGGAGTATGGGGGCAGCCGACGGCAAACTGGCAACCCTCGTGGCGGCGACCAGTCCGGCGGCTCTGGGGATGGGGGTTACGCTGCTAGTGCTGGGCTTTGTGGGCGTGCGCCTGCGCAAAGAGGAGAGCGCCTCCCTGCCCGCCGCGGTGGGTTTCTCTGGGGGCGCAGTCATCGTACAGATTCTGCACCTCCTCTGGACATAAAAGGCGCTGGTAGGTTGGGCTTGCCTGCGCGACAGCAGCGCTGTGCAGGCAGAGCGACGAGGAGTCGAAGATGCTTAAACCAGCCCGTGTTCGACCCGCCTGATGTGCAACTCCTGCTGTTCTCTGCTCAGCATGACAAAGTAGGCCGACCACCCCCCCATCCGCACCCGCAGATGCCGATAGTTCTCCGGCTGCGCCATCGCCCTCTTGAGTTCCTCCACATCGGTCACTGTGAAGGTAATCATATTGCCGCCCATCTCGATAAAAGCCCGCATCAATCCGGCCAGGCGCTGGGTTCCGGCCTCCCCTTTGAGACTGGCGACGGACAGGCGCAAGTCCAGAGGCGCGCCCGCTGCCATGCAGTCAACGCACATTTTCAGGTAGGAGTTGATGGCCGCAGTAGGGCCGGACATATCCGCGCCGGGCACCGGGGAGAAGTTGGCCGCAATGGCCTCGCCAGTGCGGCGACCGTCGGGCGTTGCACCCACCTCTTTGCCGATCATGGCGTACCAGGAGAAAGTGCCCACCGAGCAGGGGAAGATCACAGACGGGTGACGACTGGCGTGAAGCGCCGAACGATCGACAAAGTAGGCCATCATTTCCTGGCCGATGGCGTCCGCGTATTCGTTGTCATTGGCGTACTTGGGTGCCCGCGCCACCAGCCGGCGGCGTAGCGTCTCGTAGCCATTCCAATCCTGTTCCAGTGCGGCTAGAAGCTCGTCCATGCCCAGGCTCTGCTCGTCGAAGACCATTTTCTTGATGGCCGCCAGCGCATCCACGGCATTGGAGGCGGCCTCGCCCATCACATGCCAGATGGTGTAGCGCGCCCCGCCGTGGATGACATCCCGCTCATTCTCGATGCAGTCCAGTGTCAAGGCCGAAAGCAGGGGGTTGAAGCTGTACTTGCCGTGATTGCTGTGCTCCAGCCCACCCCCGGCAACCCCCGCGCCGATGTAGTCGATACCCGTTTTGAGCTGGAAGTCAGTCTGGACTTTCCAGGCGGCCATGAGTTCCTCCCAGGTGACAAACTGACGTGGATCGCCGGTGTCCGGCCCCATTTTGCCGTGAACTTTGGACACCCCCCGAAACAGCGCAAGTTCCAGGAAGAGCAGGAAGTTCATGCCCCGGATCAGCTCCTGGTCGGACTTGCCCTCGATCATTGTCTCCCAGCAGTTCGAGTTGGCGTAGTCCCGGGCGTCTGCCAGCGAGACCCCCAAACGCTCGTATGCCGGTATCAGTACATCGTCGTTGTCGATGTAGGGCATACCACTACCAGATTTCAGTACCTCCGCCGAGCGCGTGACCAGCTCCTGGGGTGACTCTTTGTGCAGACGGACGGTGACTACCGGGCTGGTGAAGGCAAACTTCTCCAGCGCGTTCAGACAGAGATAGGTCAACTCGTTGGTGCCATCCACGCCGTCGGGCCGAATACCGCTCAGTAGAATGTTCTGACCAAAGTGGTTGATGGCGTCGGCCGCGTCGCTCGCATACTGAAACCGTTTGCGATGACCCGCTGTCCAGGACTGGGGGCCTTTGTCCACCACCTTCAACGCTTTGGATGGGTGGGTTGCATTTGTTCCGTTTGCGCCAGGCTCCGCCGCATTGTCGATCGCGTAAAAATTCTCCCGGCAGATCTGTCCCCGGTCATTGAAGCGCAGCCAGACGCAGTCGATCAGTTCCTGGGCCTGCTCCAGACTACCGCTGTCTTCGGCCAGTTCCTTGCGCAGGGATGGATAGAGAAACTGGTCGAACCGGCCACACGAAAGACTGGTGCCTGTGGAGAAGAGCGCGTAGTGGATGAACCAGAAGCACTGTACAGCTTCGTGGAAGCTCTGGGCTGGATGCTCCGGAACCCGCCGACAGACCTGGGCAATCCGGCGCAGTTCGTTGCGCCTGTGCGCCGTGAGCGCTTGCCCGGCCCGGGCATCGGCACGATCCGCGTAGCGGTGCGCCAGCGCGATGACCGCCCTGGCCTCCAGCTTCATGGCCTGGAAGAGCGCCAATTTGGCGTCTCGCTCCTCATCTGGCTGTCGGCTGGAGATTGCGTTCATTTTGTCGTCGATGTCGCCGGTGATGCCCGACAAGCCCTGGCGCAAAATCGTGTAGAAGTAGGGCGTCTTGTGGGAGAGGTGGGCCGACAGGCTGGAACCCTCCGCGCCTGCCCGCGTGTACTCCTCCTGCGTGCCGTAGCGGGGCAGTTTGGTCCGGACAACCCGGCCATCCTGCATGGTGTTCCCGACGATCAGTTCATCTTCCTCGATGACAATCGGCATCTCCAACAGGAGCTTCTCGAAGGCCAGCGCCCGGCGCAGGATGAGCGGGTGCTGGGCCACAGATGGGTCAGTGAAGATGTCCAGGTGATCGCCCCAGGTCACTTGGGGGCGGGTCATGCGCTCGCGCACCACATCGTACAGGCGTCGGGTGCGATCCGTGTGGGCGCGCAGGCGCGTATCTGTGCGGGCGCGCTCCAGGCTGGAGTGTGGCGCAAAGAAATACGGCCTATCTGGATTGGTGCTTGTGCGGGAGTCAATCTCTACGATTCCCACCGCTTCGATGGTTGCCATTCTGCTGCCTCCTGGTGTCAGCCTCCGATTTGTACGTTCAGCCCGTCCTGGCGACAGATGTCGGCCAGCCGGTGCATGGTTTCCTCGCTTTGGGTCTCTCTATTGCCAAGCGCAAAGGCGCGTTCGATCCATTCGTATTTGGCGCCAGCAGCGCCGTTGTAAGGCAAGAGTACAATCTGGGAGAGTCCGATGCCGGACACAAAGCGGGAGATCGCCCCGATTTGCTCCGGACTGTCATTGATGCCGGTGATGCAGGGCACGCGCACGTGAATTTCGCTGCCCAGTGCGGCCAGCTTGCGCAGATTTTCGAGGATGAGTTCGTTGGGTACGCCGGTGAGTTTCCGGTGGGATGCGGGATCCACCAACTTGACGTCGTAGAGGAAGAGGTCAGTCACCGTGGCCAGGGAGGAGATGACCTCCCATTTGGCGTAACCGGTGGTTTCCAGGGCGGTATGGATGCCCCTTTCCTGGCAGGCCATCAGAAAATTGTAGGAGAAGTGGGGCTGACGGGCCGGTTCCCCGCCGCTGAGGGTCACACCGCCGCCCGAATTGCGGAAGAAGGGTAGGTCCTTCTCCACGCGTGAGACGACTTCCCCCACAGTGACGCGGCTCCCGGCCACTTTGAGAGCGCCCGCATAGCAGACCTCGGCGCACCTGCCGCAGGCGTCGCACAGGGAGCGGTTCAGAACGGCTACCTCCCGTTCGCCCTTAGTTTCCCGGCTGATGGCGTCGTGGGGACACTCGTCGATACAGAACCAACAACCGTCGCAGCGCTCATCCTGCACGAGCAGTTCGGGCTGGCTGAGGCGTGATTCGGGGCTGTGACACCACAGACAGGAGAGGGGACAGCCTTTCAGAAAGACGGTCGTGCGGATGCCCGGCCCGTCGTGGGAGGCAAACTTGTCGATGTCCAAGAGCAGGCCCTGCACGGAAAGGTCAGCCGGTCGCGAAGCCATACAGTTGGCTGATGGATTCATCTCTTCCCCGTTTCTCCATTGTCAGAACAGCGCAGTCAACGCCGTCAGTCACAAGGGTAGAGCAGGCTACCCACACGCCTGTCTCTGTGCCTTCCTCCATCTCTGTGTGATGATAGTCTGTGGCCTTGTAGCTGTCAAGGTGCGTTTCGGATGGTTCGCCCGCGGACGGGCTGCTCAGCCGGCGCCAGCGCAGCGAGCGCAGTTCACCCACCTGCACCCCTTCTACCGCCGCGCCCACCCGCTCTACGGCAAAGATGGCCGCATAGCCGGGGTAGCTGGGAAACCGCTGGCCTAGATAGCCCCCATTCAACTCGGTGCCCGGGCTTTAGGTTGCTGGGTCGGCATAAGGCTGAAAAATTGGCGCGCCAAGACGCAACGTCGACCACTGTCAGCCAAACGCCATTGGTCAGCATCTGTCAACGCAAGCGTCCCACAAGCTCCGGCTGGGCGGACTGCATCTCTGCGGGCGGCAGGCCGTGGAGGATGGCTTCCAGATCGTCCACCACCATCCGCCCGATGGCCCGGAAATCCTCGGGCACGTGACCGGCCCGGTGGCTGGAAAGAATCGTATTGTGTGACCGGCGCACCGGGTGGTCCGGCGGCACAGGTTCGTCCGGGTAGACATCGATGGCGACCCGAAAGCGGCCCTGGTTCACCAGCTCGACCAGCGCGTCGAAGTCCACCAGATAAGCCCGGCTGATGAGCAGGAAAGTCGCATCGGGCTGAATCAGTTCCAGCCGCCGCCGGTCGATAAGTCCCCGGTTCTCCTGAGAGGGCACGGCCAGGACAAAGATGACCCGGCAGGTGGAGAGGAGAGTGTCCAGGCCGATGGGCGTCACCCCCTGACGCTGGATGTAGGAGGCAGGCAGCCAGGGGTCATAGGCGAGAAACTCGCAGCCGAAGGGAGCCAGCAAAGGTTGGAGCGAATGGGCCAGACCGCCGTAGCCGATGAAGCCTACCCGCTTGCCGTAGAGGGTGAAGGCGTCCTGGTTGCCGGCCCGGGAGTAGCGTTCTTCCCCGCTGCGCATCAGCCGGTCCCCCTCCACAATGCCCCGGCCCGCGGCGATGGCAAGGCCCAGAGCCATCTCCGCCACCACCGGGCCAAAGGCGGGCGCGCAACTGAGCACCCGGATGCCCCGTTGGAAGCAGGCAGTGTAGTCCAGCAGGCGGGGGCTGGGATGGGAGCCGCCCACTTCCAGAATGGCGCGCAGTCTGGGCAGGGCGTCCAGGGGGCCAAAGCGCCAGCCACAGGTGACGATGGCGGTCAGCTCCGCCGCAACTGAGGCGAAGGATTCTGGGGGGATGGGGTCGTCTTTGCCCCAGATGATCTCGGCCAGGTCGGTCAAGCGCTGCCATTCCTCCGGGGCAAAGAGCCACTCGCTTTTGCGGGAATGGGGGTCCAGGAGAATCTTCGGCTTGGGCATAAGATGGCTGCTCCTTGCAGGTGGGTGGTGGCGGATTTGGGATGGATGAACTTCGGCGTCTGCCTGCTGATGCTGGTATGATAGGGCAAAGGGACGACGAGGACAAACAGTCTATCAAGAGAGGAGTCAGCAAAGGCGACCCTGCGCTGCACCCGTGGTCTGCTGAAACCGCTGGGCGTTAAGTCTCAGGAACCGGCGGCTGAACCGACCACCGCGCTGGATGGTTGATACGCCAAGTCGGTCGTTACCGCAACCGGGGACTTCATCGTCCGCATCAGCCAGGTGACCTACCTGCTTGACGGGAAGCGAATAGGAGAAACGGTCGCCTCAAGTCTCAGTCCTGTCTCACAAACGGAGGTTTTTGAAACACGCCACTGCCCTCTCGTTTTTCACCTCCAATCGGTGGTTCTGCTGTTCCAAAAGCCATCCCACAATCAAGATACCACAACTTGCCGGGCTGCCCAACTTTTGGTACACTATCAGCACATCTGTTCTTCCTCTCCCACCGAAAGGAACGACCTGTGCTGGTAGGCTACGCCCGGGTCTCCACCGACGACCAGAACCTGGACCTGCAATTGGACGCCCTCGAACAGGCTGGCTGCGAACGGCTCTTCACCGACGAGATGAGCGGGGCCAAAAGCGAGCGCCCTGGCCTGAACGATGCGCTGGGCTTTGTGCGCAGCGGCGACACCCTCGTCGTCTGGCGGCTGGACCGGCTGGGGCGTTCGTTGAAGGATTTGGTGCAGCGGGTGGAGCAGCTCCGTGAACGGGGCGTGGGCTTCCGTTCTCTGCACGAGAACATCGACACCACCAGTTCCGTGGGCAAGTTCCAGTTCCACGTCTTCTCCGCCCTGGCCGAGTTCGAGCGGGAGCTGATTCGGGAGCGCACGCTGGCCGGTTTGCAGGCGGCTCGTGCCCGCGGGAGGATGGGCGGTCGTAAGCGCAGCATGACGCCGGAGAAGGTGAAGATGGCGGCCCGGCTGATGCGAAACCCGAATATCCAGGTGGAGGAAATCTGCCGTATCCTGGGCGTCTCCCGCACGACTCTCTACCGCTATGTGACGCCAGAGGGCGTGATTCGGCAGTACTGACACGAAGCGGCCAGAGCAGGATCACTGTTCCCCTGGTAGGCTCGGTATCGCTGGAAGAAATGGGCGTTGCAGTGCTTTGCCTTCGTCCGTAGCGAAGATGCCGACATCCGGGCGCTGGATGGTTTCGATGTCGGTCTCGTAGCCCGCTTCAACCATCCACCGGCAGATTACCGGCCTGCCGTGACGATCCCGGTGGGGACCGCCATATGCGGGAATAACTCCATCCAGTCCCAGGAAGTAGCCTTCTGGCCCGTCGATTTGGCGGCGGGCTTCGGAGGAGAGCTCTGCGTCGCCAATCGCTACGGCGTGGATGTGGGTGGGGACGGACGGTGTCAGATCGTTGGGAAGACGCAGCCAGGCGGCAAAATCGGCCTGGCGCAAAGCCATTACTAACTCATCGGCCTCCTCTTGGCTCAAAATGAGTTGGGGATTGCTCTTGACCCGGATGCTGATGTCCACAACGCCGCCCCCGGCGTGGGTGCCGAAACTGGCGTTTTCTGCCGTTGTATACGATCCTTGCGTCACCCGTAGGGGATCGCCCCGGCCTGTGTAAAGCTCGGCGGCTCGGCGCAACATCCACAGGGTGCGTTCATTGAGTAACTCCCCCCTGAATGTTACACGCTCGTACAGATCGGGCGGACGCAGACAGCTTTCTGGCTCGTCTATCTGCGCGGTCTGGGAGTTGCCTGTTGGTGAAGACACAACCGTTTCGGCAGGCGCAGGAGTCTGTATATTTTCTCGGTTGGCATCGAACAGCCAGCGCCACAGACGCATCGTATCTTCCAGATTCAGCCCCTGCCCCAAATAGCGGCCATCCATCCAAATCTCGAAATGCAGATGCGCGCCGCCGTTTGTGCTGTAGGCGCCAGAACTGGTGCCGGAGACGCCGACGAAGCCAACGACTATACCCTGGGAAATCGGTGTCGTTGGACTGATCCCACGCGCTACAGTGTCTAAATGGCCGTATCTGCTTTCTACACCCCTCCCGTGAGCGATGTGCATCTGTCGCCCCAGGAAGAGATCTTCCATCTCCGGCGGGGTGCGATGTTCGTAGGCTGTGCGGGCGATGGCAGCCTCGTACTGCGCCGGTGTCATTTCGATGTACTCGTCATCGGCCCGCATCACGACCCCATCCGCAATCGCCCGTACCGGCGAACCGATACCCAGCCCGGTCACATCCAGCCCGTAGAGGTCCAGTCCCTGATGGACGCCGTAGCGGTAGAGGCGGCGCGCGCCGGGATAGGAGCGGGGACGCCAGGGCAGCGCCGCGCCGGGGAAGGGCAATGCGACAGCAGGCAGCGCCTCCTCCATCCGCTCACCGCCGAAATAGAAGTTATTGTCGTAGGCGACGGGTGGACAGTTGCCTGGTAGCGACCGCAGATCGGCCACGTAAAGATTGGGACCTGCGACCGCGTAGAGCGTATGGGAGATGACCGCCGCGCTGCGCAGACGGCGCATTCCGGGCAGACGAAACTCGCCGCGCCAGATCGCTGCGCTGGTGTTGGCATCGAACGCCAGCAGCGCGCGCTGTTCGCTCTCCACCACCGCCAGCCGATTGTCACCCAACGGGACGAGATAGGCAGGCCACGTAGCAGACTCTGCCGGGGAGAAGGGGGTAAACTGGCCCGTGTAGTTGCCATTCCGGTAGCGCAGCACTCTTCCTTCTCGGCTCAGAACAGCGAACTGCCTGACGTCCTCTGGCCCACTCTGCAAATACAAATCCAGCCCCGTAAGCAGCGGCGGGTGGCTCAGATAGAGACCGGGTGGCGCGCCGCGGCGGTTGAGCAGCCAGATACGGCTCAAATCCGAATCTAATGCGTAGACCTGCCCGTTCCGGGATTGGATGGCGATGAACTGGGGATCGGGAAACTGGCCAGGCACGGGTGCGGCCGGGTACGCCGTATACCACTCCCCTTCGGCTGTATAGCGGTAGATGTCGTTGGTTTTGTCCAGGAGCAGCAGATCCCCGCTTTCTGCTATCCAGCAGCGGCGACCGGCCCGGCTGCCGGATCTGCAAGGACAGATGGAGCCGCTGTTGCGCCAGTTCTCGGCCCTGCTTTCCCATCCTGTGCCCTCAGCCGTGGGCGTTTTGGGGCCAGACCAGACCTACGAACGGCTCAATCTGGCGACCTACGATGTGGCCCGTTCCCTGCTGCAAGACGCGCCGCCGGGGCTTCAGACGAACCCGGCAGCCCTGGAAGGGTGGGTGCGGCGCAAGGCAGCCCAGGCAGCCCAACACCAGAAGCTCGCCGGCGCGGAAGCAGACGCCTTTGTCGATGTCGTCACCGAACTGGTATGCCGCAACCCTTCCCTTCTGCAACAGGTGGCCCTATAGACGCGTTCCCGACCCCAACGGTGCGTTTTCTCCGCTGGCTGGACGAGATCGCCATCTGCCAACACCGGGACCCCATCCGGTTCTTTGACGAAGTTCAGCGCCGGGGGGTGTGGCGTTGCCTGTGGCCCTACCGCCTGGGGCTGATCGGACTGTGCGCTCTGTTGATCGGGCTGGTCGCCTGGCTGGCAGATCCGGTATTCCGCCCCTGGGTGATTCTGACACCCCTCCTGCTGATCTTCGGTCTGATCGCACTCTTCGGGGTGATTACTATCCCTACAGGAACCCTGACGACTGCAACGGAGTGGCTGGGCTTCTGGTCTCTCTATGGCTTCTCCGCGCCCTTCCTCTGCATCCTTCTCCTCAGCGCCCTGGCTGCGTTTCCTGGCCCGGCCTTTGTCCTCAGTTTTTTGATCGGTCTGCCCATTTTTCTGCTCTTTATGGCGGTGGACGCCGGCGCGCTGGTGGTGTGCCTGTCCGCTCAGCAGGAGGGGAAAAAGCGGGATCAATTCCGCGCCGGCGGTCCGATCGCCCACGGGTTGGAGATGCCCAGACAGAGGCTGGTTTTCCGGCTGCGGTTCGCTTCTGCTGCCCTCCTTCTCCTGGCCGGGGCGGCTGTGCTGCTGATCGATGGGTTGGGCGGTTGGCAGGGCGCTCTCTTTCTGGTCATCGCGGCGGCGGCGTCTTTGCGCGGCGAAGCCACCCTCCTGGCCCTGGCCGGGCTGCCCCTGGCCCGGTTTGATGGGGAACACCTGCGCTGGCGAGCCGCCTATTGTGGGCGCAACGGGCTGCTCCTGCCCGCCAGAACGCTTCGGGGCGCGCTGCGCCGGGTCGGGCATCCGGCCAGCCAGTCGTCGATTCTGCTGGCGCTGCTGACAGAGAGTGCAGCCGCCCCCTTCATCAGCCGCGGGCTTCGCCGGATGGACGACGCAGAGATTGGAGATATCCTGCTGCATCTCAGCCTGAGGCCCGGTGCTGCCGATGCGCTCCGTCTCTTTGCGCCCCACCTGTCGCCGGCTCAGGCCCGGCTGGCCGGTGGCTATGCCCGGTTGGCCGAGGAAGCAGCCAATCCGCCGGATCTGCAGCGCTGGCTGGGGGGGCTGGCCGCGCTGACCGCTTCGGACGAAGGCGAGAGGCTGCACCCCGTCCTGGAGCTTCTGGCTCAGGCGCGCGCCGCCCTGGCCTCCTATACCCACAATCCGCAGGTGGAGCAGGCGCTGTCGGGAATGCAAGAGTTTGTGGCAGAACTGGAGGAGGAATCCGCTAAGAAAGCAGGGGAGGGATTGGAGACGGGCGTCTGGCCGAGGGCGCTCCTGCGCCATCTTCAGGTTCACCGGCGCGCGCTGGTCCAGGGGAAAGGCAAGCTGGCGATTGGGGAGGGGCAATGAGCGAAAAAAACAGAACTGGCCGAGCGGTCGAGGAATTGGTCATCCGCTTCAAACGGCAGACCTACTATGCGGACGAGCGTAGCTACAATGCGCGCATTGTGCGCTCTCCGATCCCTTTGCAGGGGGGTGACTTCCGGGCCGACATCGACGCCGAATTGAGCGCTTTCGGAGCGCTTTTCGAGAGTCTGGTAGGGATCAGCAGTCAGTATTATCCCTACGACCAGCCGCCCACAGGAGCAGACCCGCTCCTGGAAGCAGGCCGGGAGACTCTGGCGGAGCTGGGCGCAAAGCTGTATGAACTGTTGCCCATCTCCTTCCGGGATGGCCTGTTGCGCTGGGTTCAATTGGCTTATGTGCAGGGACGCGATGCCCGTCTGGTGTTGGAGGTCCAACTGGGCGACAAGGCCGAACGGTTGCTGGCCCTGCCCTGGGAGCTGCTCTTTTCGGCGGAGGCGGTCTTTCAGCCGGCCCGCTCCCCCCGTTTTGCCATCGAACGCAGGCTGATCGGCGCTCCCCTGCGCAGCCCCACAGCCATCGATCAGCCCACAGGTCTGCTCCATCTGGTTGCCACGCCAGGGGAGGGCGAGCCGATTGACCCGGAACTGATCCAACTGGAGAAGGAGATTCTGCCGGATGCGGTTGGCCCGGACAACTATCAACTGGTGGCACAGCCCGGTTCCGTTGCAAGGCTGATTGCCGCCCAACGCCAGCATCCGGCCCAGATCCTCCACTTTCTGGGCCACGGCCTGCCTGTCGCTGCGGATGGTGAGGGCGCGCCCATCCGCAGCTATCTGCAATTCGCGGGGGAAGAGGGGGAGACTCAGCGCGTAACCGGCGAACATCTGCAGCAACTGCTCCAGGACGGACCGGCTCTGCAGATGGTAGTGCTTACCGCCTGTTACACAGGCACGGCCACCAGCGGCAACATCGCCTACGATCTGGTGGCCAGCGGCTTTCCCTACGTTGTTGCGATGCAGAGCGCCATGCCCCAGCCGGCTTTGGGCCATTTCATCCGGCGCTTTTACGAGGAGATTCAGAAGGGTCAGCCGCCGGATCGGGCTGTGGCGGCTGGCCGGCACGCGATTGCCGCCCACTTTCCCGGCAGCCTGAGTTGGTGTCTGCCTGTTCTCTACAGCGGCGCAGGGCTGCCCCCCCGTTCCCGCACCGCCGGTTGGATCGACGGGATCAACCGCTGGCTGACACCTGCCGTATTTCAGCAGGTCTGGCTCGTCAGCGGGGGGATGGGGGCTGCCCATCTGTTGGTGGCTCTGCTGCTCTGGCTTAGCGGTGTCAGCCTGCCGCCGCTGGATGCTCTCTTTTTGCTCAAAGCGACGGGGTGGCTGATCCCCGCATCGTTGGCCATCAGCCTCTGGTACACGTGGAAGGGGGAGATGCCCCAGGCGGCTGATCTGCCCAGCCCCCACAGAGGGACGCTCTTTCTGCACATTTGGGGCGCGGTTGCGATCGGCGTAGGGCTGGCAACGTTTTTCGTTGGCTATTTTACGGTCGCTCTGCTGGCCGGGCTGGGTTTCTGGTCGCTGCTCTCGCCTCTCTCCCAGCTAATCATTCTGATCCCTGTCCAACTTTTGGCTCTGCTGCTCGGCCTGGCCCAGGCCCACAACCACGGCCTGGGGTTTTTGAACAGCAACCGGGTGAAGTCCATCCCCTTCGAACTGAGCGACTCGCTCTTCGTGCTGGTCGGCTCCCTCTTTGTGCTGGCGCCGGGTCTTCTCGCATTCTTTGCGCCCGACCTGCTGGCCCCGCCCCTGCTCAATCTGCTGATCGGCGCTCTCAACGCCGTGCTTGCCGTTATCTTCTTCCGGGAACGTCAACAGAAGCGATGAGATCAGAGCGGTACACACTGACATCTCATCACTCTCACGTTCAACTCCCTGGTTTGACAGAGTACATTACTCGATGGCAATCGGGCTAGTACAGCGCGGCGCAAATGTCTCAGCAGTTCCTGCTCCCCGCCGGTCACGGACCAGCGGCGGGTGCCCACCAGACGCCGCCGGGTCCGTGACCCGGCGGGAGCACTCGAAGTGCGTAGTTATTTGCGCCGCACTGTACTACGGTGGTCAACCGCCTGCAAAAGGTGTGCGAGTGGAGCAACATCAAGTTGAGCTCGGTGGCGACTGACATTACTGGCGTATCCGCGCGTGCGATGTTGGAAGCGATTCTTGCTGGTCGCAGCGAACCGCAAACCCTGGCCGATCTGGCCAAGCAGACGCCCAGTTTGTGCGTGCCCGCACCGGCTTTGTGATCGGCGGTGTGCCGCCTGTGGGCCATGCAGAAGCGCTGACAACACTGATCGACGCCGACCTGCTGGCCTTCGACGAAATCTGGGCCGCGGCCGGCACGCCCAACGCTGTCTTTCGTCTGCTTCCCGCCGAACTGGTGGCGATCACCGGTGGGCTGGTGGCGGATGTGAGGCGTGAGGAGTGAAACGAGAAGTCAGGACTAGCGCAGGTTGAGTAGGCTGGGGTTGTTTCCAGCCGTATCGAAACCAAGCGGGTAGACCCGTTCGCTTGATTTCGATACGCCTCGCAGACTCGGCTACTCAATCAGCGCTCACTGATCCGGTCTACCTGTAT
>JACQGT010000222.1 GCA_016199425.1 Chloroflexota bacterium | reverse complement strand
GACTGACAGTCCGCCCTACACCCATTGCCCCAGATAGAAATGGACCGAAGATGGCTGTGCGTACATTTGTCGCTGTGGATGTGGAAACCACTGGGCTTAGCCCGCAGAAAGACGCCGTCATCGAAATCGGCGCGGTGCGCTTTTGTGACGGTGAGATTGTCGATACCTTCGCCACTTTCATCGATCCGGGCCGCCCCATCCCGCTTTTTATCCAACAACTGACAAATATCTCCGACCGGGACGTGGCGGGCAAACCGACCATCGACCGGGTGCTGCCCGAACTGCTCGCCTTTGTGGATAGCTCTGTTTACGGCGTCGTCGGCCACAATGTGGGCTTCGATCTGGGCTTTCTGGAGGCAGCCGGGGCCAACTTCCACCGCCCCCGCTTGGACACCCACGAGCTGGCGACGATTCTGCTCCCCCACCTGCCCAGCTACAATCTGGGCGAACTGTGCAGCAGCCTGGACATCCACCTGGACGACGCGCACCGGGCCAACGCCGACGCCGCGGCCACCGCCCATCTCTTTATGCGCCTGCTGGCCCGGCTGGACCAGCTTCCCCTGCAAATTCTGCAAATTCTCGTGCAGAGCAGCGCGGGGAGTGACTGGTCGTTGCGCTTTTTGCTGGAAGATGCTCTGGCGGCTCGTCCTTCCGGGGTGTGGAGCCAGGCGCCTGTGCGCTGGATTCGGGCGGACGCGGCCCAATCTGTGCCGCCAGCCCAGTCCGCACCCGAGAGCGCCGTAGCCGAACGGCTGGTCACGCCGGATACTCTCGACGCCGCCTTTGCCAACGACGGCCCCCTCGCCCGCCGCCTGGAGAGCCACTACGAAATGCGCCGGGGTCAGGTGGAGATGGCCCGTTTGGTGCTGGACGCCTTCAACGCCGGCCGCCACCGGATGATCGAAGCGGGCACAGGCACGGGCAAAAGTATGGCCTATCTGCTGCCGGCTGCTCTGTGGGCCGCATCCCACAACCAGCGGGCCGTCATCGCCACCAACACAATCCCTTTGCAGGAGCAACTGCTGGAACAGGAGATTCCCCGGCTGGCCGATCTGCTGGCCGAAGTCGCGCCGGAACTGCCGCCCTTGCGCGCCGCCCTGCTCAAAGGCCGCCAGAACTATCTGTGTACCCGGCGTCTGGAACAGTGGCGGGCCAACCGCCAATTGTCGCCATTGGAATTGCGCCTGCTGGCAAAGGTGCTGGCCTGGCTGCCCACCACCCGCACGGGCGACGTCTCCGAGCTTTCCATCAACGATTCCAAAGAGTGGACGCTTTGGCGACAGATCGCCTCAGATCCAACTATCTGCACGGAAGAATCCTGCGGCAGCAACACCCCCGCGACAGACTCAGGAGAGCGCCATAAACCCGGTGAATTCAGCTCCCACGATTTTTACTGGCAGGCCCGCCGCGCCGCCGACGCCGCCCACCTGCTGGTGGTCAACCACGCGCTGCTCCTGGCTGACGTGGAGACGGGCCGACGTCTGCTGCCCGCCTACAACCATCTGGTCATCGACGAGGCCCACCGGCTGGAGGACGCTGCCACCGAAGCGCTGACCACCCGCACGGATCGGGCGCAGATCGACGGCGCATTGAGCCGGATGGTTCTACCCAAAGAGATGCGCCGCCGTCTGGACAGCCACCCGGAGTGGCAGCGCCAGAGCCGTCAGATGGAGGAGGCCGCCCGTCGTTTGCCCGCGCCCCTGGGCGAATTTGCCGCCTCTCTGCTCCAATTCGCCCAGGCCCAGGAGGGCATCCGTCCCAGCGCGGAGTACGCCCAACGCCTGCGGCTGGACAGCGGGATGCGCGCCCAGCCCCGTTGGAGCCAGATCGAAATGGAGTGGGACGGCATCAGCCACGGTCTGCGCTCAGTTATGGAACAGAGCCGGGCGCTGATCGACGGTCTGGAACGGGCGCGCTGGTGGGCCGAGGATGCCACCGCGGTCTATTTGAACGACCTGCGCGCCAACAGCGACTATCTGGCCGAACTGAGCGCTGCCGCCGATCGGGTGATCTTCCGTCCGGTGGGAGCGGACGGTGAGACGGTTACCTGGCTGTCGATCCCCGGCGGCAACCGGGGCCAGGAGCAAAATGTAGAGTTGTGCGCCGCGCCTGTCCACGTGGGCGATCTGCTGGAGCGGGAGATTTTCCACGGCCTGCGCACGGTTGTCTTGACCGCTGCCACCCTGCGCACAAACGAGGGCTTCGACTTTATGCAAGATCGTCTGGGCGCTTGGAGCGCGGAGGTCTCAGCCATCGCCAGCCCCTTCGACTATCGCTCGAATGTGCTGCTCTACCTGCCCAGCGACATTGCGCCGCCGGACAAAGGCACCTATCAGCAGAGCGTCGAGCGGGCGATTGTGGCCGGGGCCAAGGCTGCCGACGGTCACACTCTCGTCCTCTTTACCAGCTATGCCCATTTGAAAGCGACCGCCGAAGCCATCCGCGGCCCGCTGGACCAGTTGGGGATCGGTCTGCTGGAACACGGCTCCGGCAGCCGTCGGCGGCTGCTGAAGGAGTTTCGCAGCGGCGGGCGCTTTGTGCTGCTGGGCACAGGCACTTTCTGGGAAGGCATCGACCTGCCCGGCGAACAGTTGACCTGTCTCTTTATCGTGCGTCTGCCCTTTGCCGTGCCCACCGACCCGCTGGTGGCGGCTAGAGGCGCAAGCTACGACGATTCCTTCCACGAGTATGTGGTTCCCGACGCGGTGCTGCGTTTTCGCCAGGGCTTTGGCCGGCTGATCCGCCGCGCCACGGATCGGGGCGTGGTGGTCATTCTGGACAACCGGGCCTGGCGGCGGGAGTACGGCGCGGCCTTTTTGGAGGCGCTTCCCACCTGCACCCAGCGCAACGCGCCGTTGATGAATCTGGAAGAGACCGTCTCCCAATGGCTGGCGAACGATCCCTGGCTGCGCGCCGGGCAGATGTTTTTGTCGTCGTTTTAGATTCAATATGGAGAAACGGTATAACACTCAAAAGTCGAACACAATGTTACTCAGAAACAGTAATCGTAAGGATTGACGGAACTATTCGGAGGTAGATAAATGATCGAAATCATTCTAAATGCCGTAAAGATCGCATTTTCTGAGGATTTTCGAACGAGTGCGTCTGCGGTTATTGATTTTGTAAGACGCTCACCTGATTGGCAGAACGATATATGTGTATTGGAAGCGCACGTCGACAAAAGTGCCTTCGAACACGCATACCTTCTCGGTGGTCTTACTTGTGACAAGATGAGGAACTTAGGTTTCTCAGACAATTGTGTGGACGACTTCCGTACAACATATGATGAATTAGTGAAGAATGCAATTGAACACGGAAATACTTTGAAGAAAAGGAGAAGAACCAAACTAACTATTGTTATTGAGATTACGTCACACTATGTATCTGTTACGATCAACAATCCAAAGGGCGTCAAATTCGATTTAGATAGCATATTGGAGTCGCGTATTACCTCAATAAATAGAGATTCTAATGCTGCACGTGGACGCGGCTTGATCATTGCGAGTTTGCTTGCCGACTCTCTGATTGCAACGAAAAATGGCGAAGGTGTTAAGGCTACTTTCTATAAACCCGCCGTAGTTATCAGGCAGTATTCTCTTGGTCAAGTATCGGTGATTGAGGTAAGAGAAGGTCTAGAGAATCCGTCACTCGCTCATCGATTAAGAACTCTAATGAGCCAACATCTGGAATCTGATTTTATTATACATTTGGGGATGTTATCAATAGATCGTCAAGCCGCAGAACCTCGCAAGCGATTACGTACGGAACTTCTGAGTGAAATCATATCAGCAAGTCTGGAACGACACACCCAGGTGCTACTTGTTTTTGGTGTTACACCAGGGCAAGCAATGTCAGAAGCAATGTCAAAAATTCTACCTGAATCTGTATTAGTCAGGGACATGGTGAAATTGTAATTTTAGGTAAAAGTGATAAGG
>JACQGT010000199.1 GCA_016199425.1 Chloroflexota bacterium | reverse complement strand
TGTGTACTGCGTATTACATAAGGCGGCATAGCCGACAGCCAAAGTAGCGTGTCGACTGGACCAGTGAGCGCTGATTGAGTAGCCGAGTCTTCGAGGCGTATCGAAATCAAGCGAACGGGTGACGAGCCTGGGCTTCCTACCCGCTTGGTTTCGATACGGCTGGAAACAGCACCAGCCTACCCTTCGACAGGCTCAGGACACCGCTCAACCTGCGCTAGTCTTGCGTCGTTGGTCACGTTTCACGGATCTGCGCGAGCGACTAACGCTTATGACGTCGATTTTTTTGCGGTACGGAGTAGGTAGTGGCGAAGGTTGCTCCGATGAATGTTGCTGGGGCAGTGCCGATAAGACGAACCGCCCTTACGTCTTCGCATCCTTCGCTGTCACAACCCTCACTGCTTACGAAATACGTAATACGAAATACGCTATACGTTCAATTCCATCAACAACCCCGTCAGCAGCGCCAGCCGCCCCGAGATCTGGTCCACTTCGATGTGTTCGTGGTCCGCGTGCGCGCCGTGACCGGGCACACCCAGCCCGTCCAGGGTGGGGATGCCCAGCGCGCCGGTCAGGTTGCCATCGCTGCCTCCGCCTGTGCCCCCCTCTTGCAGGTTCAGCCCAATCTTTGCGCCGATGGCCTGGGCCTGGCGGAAGAGATCGGCAGTGACTTTGCGCTCCAACGGGGGGCGGCCTCCGCCGTCGTGGGCCGTGAGTTTGGCCCCGGCCAGCACAGGCGTCAACCCGCGGATGGCCCGGCGCACCCGTCCCATTTCTTCGGATGTCCAGGCCCGCACGTCGATGACGGCTGCGGCGTGGGGGGCGACGACGTTCGAGCGGGTGCCGCCGCTGACGACGCCCACATTGACCGTCGTACCGGCTTCCATATCGGTCAGTTTGTGCAGGGCGAGAATCTGGTGGGCCAGCTCCTGAACAGCGCTGATGCCCTTCTCCGGCTCCACGCCCGCGTGCGCAGCCCGCCCGGTGATCTCCAGCTCGAAGTGGCCCGTGCCTTTGCGCGCGGTCTTGAGTACACCGCCGGGCAGGGGCGACTCCATTACCAGCACATAGGCGGCCTTGCGGGCTTCGTCTTCGATCAGTTGCTGGGATGTGTGGCTACCCACCTCCTCGTCGGAGGTCGCCAGCAGCACCACTGGCCGGGGCAGGCGCAGCCCCATCTCCTGCACGCCGTCGATCACATACTCCACCAGAGCCAGGCTGGACTGCATATCGAAGATGCCCGGCCCATAGGCCCAGCCGTGATCGTCCATGCGGAAGGGATGGGTTGCCAGAGAGCCGACCGGCCAGACCGTATCGAAGTGGCACAGAATCAGCGCGGGGCGGGCGGCGGGATCGGTCACGTGGGCCGGGTTGGCAAAGAGGGCGCGCAGGTGGTTGCCCCGCTCGGCGTTGGGAATCACCTCCGTTTTGAAGCCCACTGCGGTGTAGCGTTTCGCCAGCAGCGCGGCAAAGGCATCCAACCGGGCTTTGTCGTCGCTGGGGGTTTCGTCTTCCACCAGCAGGCGGATGGTGGCGAGGATTTCTTCCCGCTTTGTGTGATAGAAACCGACAAGTCGTTGGGTGTACATTTGCTTCCTCCTTTGAGTGGGAGAACACGGATTACAGAATTTGCGGATTGTTGCTCATTTCACCGCGGAGGCGCTGAGAGATTAGGAGAGAGTCTTTGCACTCTCTGTGCTATACAAAGCGCTTCTGCCCACCGGCTGGAGCATTCAACGCCTGTCACGCAAGGATACGTGACCTACAATTGCTTTTCTTTACTTCCTATCTTCCCCCTCTTCCTCTTCTCTCCCTCTTCTCTTTCTCCGCGTCCTCCGCGCCTCCGCGGTGAAATCCCTATCTCCCGAAACCGAATTCAACTGCGCTAAAAAAGAGCGGAATCATCACTACAAAGCCGATGAAAATGGCCGCCACTTCCAGATAGACCCAGCCCTGGGCGGCGCGCAGCCAGATGCGCTGGCGGGTGCGGGCTGCGGGTTGGCGCTGGGTAAAAAGATAGCGAACTGTGTAGAATTCGGCTGGCCGCACGGCTTCCAACGGCTGCACGTCCCAGCCCGTATGCTGGAAGGGGCGGGGCAAGGCTGTCACCAGCTTGTGGCTGGCGTAGCCCAGAGGCAGCACAAAGAGAAACCAGTAAAGAACCGCGCCCAGCATCCAATCCAACCAGCGCCAGGGGATGGGGCTGTAATAGGCAAAAACATCCACCCACAGCCAGGCCAGATAGAGAATCATCGGGCTGGCCAGCAGCCAATAGCCAATGCCGTTGACGGACGGCGTCGCCTCAATCAGCAGCGCGGGCACCTCGCGCCGGGTCGCTTTCGTCGTCGTTTCAGCCATACACGCCACCGCTCCAATCAATCACAAAGACACAGTGATTCCAAGAAGATTTTGGACGCAGATTACGCAGAGTAAATCCGCAAATTCTGAAATCCGTGTTATCCCTTCTTGCGTTTCTTGCCCTTATCGAACAGGCGCAGCCAGGCGTCTACTTCGTTCTCGGACAGATTGACGTGGCTCTCGGCCCCGGCTTCCTGGACGGTAGCCGTCATCCCCTTTTTGCGGGAGGGCGCTTGCATCCGTTGCACAAATTCGTCGCTACGCCAGACTTCGACCTGCGCGGTCGCGGCGTCCCGGCGCAATTCCGCGTCGTTGGAGACGAGAATCAGCCCTTTGCTGGCACTGCGCAGCCGTTGGCGGATCAGTTCGTCGGCGTCCTGGGGGTTGCGGGCAAAGATGACAGTCACCCCCGCGCCGCTCAGCCCAATCGACCGCCCGCCGGTGATGCCGTGATCAAAAATGACGGTTATGCGGTCT
>JACQGT010000209.1 GCA_016199425.1 Chloroflexota bacterium | reverse complement strand
TACGCAATACGCAGTACGCAGTACGTCCTATCCAATCGGCTGGAGTTTGTAGACGCCGTTCTTGCAGTCATACAACCCCCAACTGGGCGCGCCGTAGCGTCCCATCACCTCGCCAGGGTTGATCAACTGGCAATTGCCGATCTGTTCCCAGTTTTGCAGATGGTTGTGGCCGTAGCAGACCAGATCGAACTGCCCGCTCTGCGCGATGCGCCGGGCCGGTTCCGGGTAGTGGATTAGCGATACATTGCGCCCGCCAATTGCCAACTCCGCGTAGGGGCCGTAGAGTGTGACGTGGGGAAACTTCGACGCCACCACCTGTTGCAGACGGCCATCCCCGTCGTTGTTGCCTTCGATGATGTGGATCGGTCCGGCAAACGCTTCGGCGATCTGGGCGACGATAAAGGGAGCCACCAGATCGCCCAGGTGGAGCAGCACATCCGCCCCGGCTGCGTTGACCGCGGCCAGGGCTTTGTCCAGATTCCAGATGTTGTCGTGGCTGTCGGAGAGTATTGCGATAGATGTCACGGCTTGAATCCCTTGCGTCCCAAAAAGCGCGCCCGGCTTCCCAACTCCGCCTCAATCGCCAGGAAACGGTTGCCCAACGGTCCCAACGCCCCCTCGCGCAGGTGACCCGTGCCCAGCCCCACACAGTAATCGGCAATCAGTTCCCCTTCGCCCCGGCTGTCGCAGGGCATCACCCCATAGCCGTTGTCATAGGCCATCTGCACGGCCTGGAACGCTTCGGTGATCGTCCCGATCTGGTTGACTTTCAGGAGCAGCGTATTGGCCGCGCCGGCTGCGATGCCCTGTTGCAGACGCGCTGGATTGGTGGTGAAGAGGTCGTCGCCCACAATCGCGATGCCCAACTCTTTGGTCACAATCGCGTGCCCTTCGTAGTCGTCCTCGTCCAGGGGGTCTTCGATAATCACAAAGGGATAGTTCGCCACCATCTCTTCGTATAGGCGCAGGAGATCGTCCCGCGTCTTGGCACCCGGCGAGAAAAGCCCTTCGAAGCGATCCGTCTCTTTGTTGTAATAGGTGCCCGCGGCCACATCCACCTGGAAGCCGACGCGCCCTTCGTAGCCGCAGTTAACGATGGCCTGCACCTGCAAATCCCACAACTGGCGATCCGAACCGATCTGGCCCGGCGCGGGCAGTGCCCAGCCGTTGATCATATCCACGTTGTAGGTTTCGCGCAGCAGACGGAAGTATTCGTTGGAGGTCTCCCAGGCCGCGTGGGAGGCCTCGGCAAAGTTGTCGAAGCCGTAGCACATCAGCGCATAGCTGGGCTTGCCGCCGGAGCCGGTGCCGTGGCCGTAGCGCCAACTGCCCAGAATTGTCAACACGCCAGGCACAGGCAGGGTGACCGCATTGACGCCGCCGATGTGCTGGTAGAGCGGAATACCCAGGCTGGCCGCACCGGCCTGCAAGGCCGCCGCCGAGACGCTGCCGGTGGCATTGCCGCCCAGCTTGGCTTTGGTGGGTGTGCCGTCCAGGTCGATCATCACCTGATCCACCTCATGCTGGCGGCTGGCGTCCAGGCCGATGACCGCCGGCGCGATGACATCCGTCACATTTTGCACGGCCTTCAGTACACCCCGGCCCCCCACTGCTTGCCCCCGTCATAGGCGAACTGGACTTCGTGGACACCCACCGAGACGCCCGCGGTGACGACGGCCACGCCCTTTGCGCCGTTGGCTGTGGTGACGGTCGCTTCGACGCCCGGATGTCCCCGGTCAGAAAAAATCTGGCGGGCGCTGACAGATGTGATAATGGAGTCGGCTGGCATAAGGGGAATGTCTCCTTTCGTTCTGAGGGGGAAATTGATGGATAACAGAAAAGCGGAAGAGCATTGAAACGAATGGATGCTCTTCCGCTTTTCTGTTCTACCAGTCGAAACTTTGGGCGATGATGACGTGGCGTTTTTGCGCTTCCTCCTGCACAACTGGACGCGCGTAATGAGTCACCAGCAGGCGCACCACCTCCCGTTCCGGGTAGAGAGGCTGCACGGCTTCCACCTTGCGCTCCAACTGCTCTAACACCTGTACTGCGGCGTCGCGACCGCCCCGCCTGCGGTCCAGTTGCAGTTTCGTCTCGCCCACCAGCACGATAAGCGTCCCGTTGCGCTGGCCCAAAGCGAAGATGTTGACTTCCTCACCGCTGATCTCCGTGCGTACCAGACGCTCTTACAGCACAATGCCGTGGTTGGCTTCCAGATAGGCAGGCAACTGGCGGTAGGCCTCGTTCTCCAGAGCGTAGCTGGCGCTGCGTGAGAGTCCGCCCACCTCCTGGGCCAGGTTCGTGACCACATCGATCAGTTTACCCAACCGGGTATCTGTATCCTTCTGGGCATCGGTTAGCTCGCGTTGGGCCTGGGCCAGCGTCTGTAGTTCTTGGGCAAACGTCCGCTGCTCTTTGGCAAACGTCCGCTGCTCTTGGGCCAACTCTTCAACGCGAAGCTCAGTGCGCGTCTGGGCTTCGGCCAATTCCTCCATGCGCGATTCGGTGCGCGTCTGGGCTTCGGCCAGCTCATTCATGCGCGATTCGGTGCGCGTCTGCGCTTGGGCCAGATTGCGCACGATCTCTTTCAATTCGTTGAAGTCGCTGGTTTTGACCAGATCGGCGTAGGCGTCGTGGATGGTTTCAGCCAGCACAGTAGCTTGCTCTGGTGCAAAGACACGGATGAGACGGCGGGTCATATTTTCCACTTGCATTGTCATGGCAGGTACTCCGGGAACGGCTGTGACGATTCGTCATCCTCTCCGGTATGAGTATACCACACCGGGCGCTGCACATCGACGGCTCTCCGGGTGTTTTTTTGAATCTCAGTAGATCGCAACAGATGCTGCCCGCCGGTCCATGACCGGCGGGCAGGTCACGGACCACGCCCGGAGCATTGCGGTCTACTGAATCTGCGTCGCTCCGGCCTACGCTTGGTCCAGAATCAGTGTAACACTCAAATCTTCATAACTCAGATTGGGCGTAGCGACGATACCGTCGCCCAGGGCGTGAAGTGCGGGGGAGACGTTATGGCGTTTGAGTTCGCTGAAGAGATCGATGCCCAGGGCTGCGGCTCGTTCTGTCGTGGAATAGTCCACAATCCCGCCGGTGAAGACAGGCACATCCGCATAGCCGTCGATGAACTGGTGGCCTGGCCCGTCCGTGCCGTCCGAATCCACCGACCCCATCACCACCTGGCGGGTTTTGCCCAGTTCCAGCGCGGCCGAGACCGCGTACTCCTGGTTGCGCCCGCCCATCCCTTTGGCGTTGCCCACAGTCACCAGCAGCTCGCCCCGGCTAAAGAGCGCGCAGGGAGGCTGGAAAGGTTCCCCGTCCAGCTCGCAATGTTTGGCAATGTTGGCGACAACTTTGCCCACCTGGCTGGCTTCGGCCAGCATATCGAAGTTGGCGAAGAGCACGTGGGTACGAAAGCCCAACTCCTCGGCTTTGGCTCTGGCCGCAGGCAACATCCCCAGATGCTCGGGCATTATACAGAAGACCCGTGGGTTCATCGCCTCGTACTCGGCCAGCCGTGGCGTCTCCTGGGCGGGGTCCGCGTCCAGCAGAAAACGTTTGACCGACTCTGGCGCGCCCTCCCAGGCGTCCCATTTGTGCAGCATCCGCACCGCGTCGGCGTAGGTTTGCACATCGGGCAAGACGTGCAGCCAGCGGTTCAGGTCTGCGTACATCAGGTCGTGATAGCTTTGGCGGATGTGGCCGAGAAGGTGGATGGCCCGGGCGGGCCGCAGATGGCGGGAGATTTTGCCGCCCTTCATCTGGTCCAGGTGGTTGCGGATGGGGATCAGATCAATCGTTGGCCCGCCCCGCTCGATTTGAAAAAGATAGACCAGCCGCTGCACATCGGCCAGGCTCACCCCCTCCACGGGCAGAGTGAGCAGGGCCGAGACGCCGTTGCCCATCGCCGTGAAGATCAGATCGTCCTCGCGCAGATCCGCGCAGAGTTCCTGGATGCGGCGGCAGCCCTCCACACAGCCTTCGTCGGGGATGGGGTGGGCGCCAAAGGTGACGCCCACCTGGGAAAGAATGGACGGGCTGCCCTGCTTGTCGATGACATGGCCGCCGGTCAGCCGCTCGCCCAGAATCTCTTCGAGTGCCTTCGCCGTGTGTTGAACACCCTTGCCCGCGCCGACGACGAAAATTCGCCCCACCTGGCGCAGGTCGATCACCTCATCGCCGCTGCGCGGGTCGCCCGCCGGTTCGAAGTCCGGCGCACCAATCGTCAGAATCTCCCTGTCCAGCCGCACCAGCCGCCGCACATTGCGGCCCGGATCACAGGCGTCCAGCCCCGCGCCCAGAATCTCCACCAGCGCCCGCCGCCCGGCCACGTGGCCGTGGCTGGTGAGGGTGTCTGCATTTTGAATACGACCCATTCTCGCGTTCTCCTAAAGTAAACAGTGAACAGTAATCAGTGGGACACACACGAAGAACTGATTACTGCTCACTGATGACT
>JACQGT010000208.1 GCA_016199425.1 Chloroflexota bacterium | reverse complement strand
GGCGCGGGCAAGACGACGCTGGCCAAGAAGTTGGAAGCCGAGCGGCCCGCGCTGCGTCTGACGCCGGACGAGTGGATTCCTGTCCTGTATGGCGAGAATCTGAGCCAGGAAAAATTGGACAGCGTGCGCGAGCCGGTGGAGACGATGCAGTGGCAGGTGGCGTCGGCGGCCTTGCGCCTGGGTGTGGATGTAGTGCTGGATTTTGGCTTCTGGGGACGCAGCGAACGGGAGGATTTTCGGGCAAGGGCGGCGGCGCTGGGCGCGCAGACGGTCATCTGCTTTCTGGATATCTCCTACGCGGAGTTATCGGCCCGCCTGGCCGCGCGTAACGCCAGCCTGCCGCCGGGAACTTTCCACGTCTCTCAGGCGCAATTGGACTTGTGGTGGAGTTGGTTCGAGCCACCCACACCAGACGAGTTGGATTCCGCTTGTGCATCTCGCCCAAATCCATAGTTGCATATCTCACAAACTTCTGTATAATGATTGCCAGTAGGAAAGCCCGTCTCTGAAATTTCACGGACAAGCCATGCAGCACCACTCCGATTCTCTTCTTGGCATCCTCGTATCCGGTCTCGTAGTCGTACTTGTAGACGACTTGGGGCTTTGTCCGGTTGGAGAAGAGACGGGGGCGCAGTAACCCCTGATTCTCAGGTCACTGTAGACCCTTCCCCAACCGGGGAGGGGTCTTTTTTTATCTTTCATCCAGGAGGAGAATTCACAAATGACTCGCTCCAAAGCAAAACAATCCGAGGACCAGAGGCACAGCCTGAACAGCACCCCGCGCGAGATGACTGGCGCGCAGATGGTGTGGGAAGCGCTGGTTGCCGAAGGGGTCAACGTCGTGTTTGGACACCCGGGCGGGGCGATTCTGCCCACCTACGACGCGCTGGCCCCCTACGAGGCCAGCGGCGCCATCCACCACGTGCTGGTGCGCCACGAACAGTGCGCCGCCCACATGGCCGACGGCTACGCCAGGGCCACCGGCAGGGTGGGCGTCTGTATTGCCACCAGCGGGCCGGGTGCCACAAATCTGGTCACTGGGTTGGCGACGGCCCAGATGGACAGTGTGCCAATCGTCGCCATCACCGGCCAGGTGCCTACCAATCTGCTGGGCACCGACGCCTTTCAAGAATCGGACGTGGTGGGTGTGACCCAGCCCGTCTGCAAACACAACTATCTGGTCACAGACGTTCACGAACTCCCCCTCATCCTCGCAGAAGCCTTCCACATCGCCCGCGAGGGTCGCCCTGGCCCGGTATTGGTGGACATCTGCAAAGATGTGCAGAACGCAAAAGGTATCTTCCGCTACGATTTTGAGATCGACCTGCCCGGCTTTGAGCCCTGGCCCTCCTACGATCGGGAGAGTCTGCTGGACGCGGCCCAGATTATCAATGCAGCCGAACGCCCGCTGATTATGGCCGGTCACGGGGTGCAGTTGGCCGGAGTCAGCCGGGAACTGCTGGAATTGGTGGAGAAGGCCGAGATTCCGGTGGTCACAACTCTGCTGGGCACCGGCGACATCCCGGAAACCCACCCGTTGAGCCTGGGCATGGGCGGGATGCACGGCGAAGCCTTTGCCAACAAAGCCGTGCAAAGCTGCGATGTGCTGATCGCGATGGGGATGCGCTTTGACGACCGCATCACTGGCCGGCTGGACCGCTTTGCCAAACAGGCCAAAGTCATCCATTTTGAGTTGGACAAGGCCGAAGTGGGCAAAAATGTGATCCCGACAGTAGCGGTGGTCGGCGATTTGGGCGAAACCCTCCCCGCGCTGCTGCCACTGGTCAGCGAACGGCGTCACCAGAAGTGGACCCAATTGTTGCAGGAGTGGAAGGGCGACACTGCGGCCACGGACATCCTCAACTACGAAGTGGATGAACTGATCCCGCCCTATGTGATTCGCCAACTCTGGCACGCCACCAACGCGGCCGCGCAGCAGCGGGTGCTGGTGGTGACGGACGTGGGCCAGCACCAGATGTGGGAGAGCCAGTACTTCATCCACGAAAAGTCGGGCCAGTTGCTCACCAGCGGCGGGCTGGGTACAATGGGCTACGCGCTGCCCGCCTCCATCGGCGCGCAGATGTCGGACCGGGGCGCGCTGGTCTGGGCGGTGGCGGGGGACGGCGGCTTCCAGATGACGTTGCAGGAGTTGATTGTTCTGCAACAGGAGAAGCTGCCGGTGAAGATCGCCATCATCAACAACGGCTTTTTGGGGATGGTGCGCCAGTGGCAGCAGATGTTCTACGACAAGCGCTACGTGGGCACGCCCATCCTTTCGCCAGATTTTGTAAAACTGGCCAACGCCTACGGCATCCCTGCGGTCCGGGTGACCAAACCGGATCAGGTGGTGGCGGCCTATGAAAAAGCCCACGCCACTCCCGGCCCCTTCCTCATCGACTTCCGGGTGAAGGAAGAGGTGAACGTCTACCCGATGGTGGCCCCGGGCGCGGCTGTGGACGAGCTGATCCGCCGCCCCAAACCGGGAATGGTGCAGGGGTACAGTGGGGTGCAGCCGAGCTGGTGAAGGGAGGAAGGGATGACAAGAAGAAGGGATGAGACTGGCGTGAATGGACATCATCCCTTCCTCCCTTCCTCCTGTCATCCCTTCAGGAAAGTACGTGACGACAGACGACTTAACCATTCGCAACAAGCGAGGAACCAACAATGAAATACACTCTCGTGGCCTGGATGCGGGACAAACCCGGTGTGTTGAGCCGGGTGTCCGGAATGTTGCGCAGGCGCAATTTCAATATCGATAGTTTACAGGTGAGCCACAGCGAGACGCCGGGCATCAGCCGCATGACCTTTGTGGTAGACGGGGACGAGCGGGTGGTGGATCAGGTGGTCAAGCAGATGCACAAAGTGGTGGATGTGACCCGGGTGGAGGACATCTCCGGCCAGCCTACGATTTTACGCGAGCTGGCTCTGCTGCGGGTGCGCACCACCGCGGAGACCCGCGCCGAAATTATGCAGTTCGCCGAAATTTACCGGGCGCAGATTGTGGACGTATCCCCCGACAGTCTGGTGG
>JACQGT010000175.1 GCA_016199425.1 Chloroflexota bacterium | reverse complement strand
CCCAATCTCCAATCCCCAATCTCTAATCCCCATCTTTAGCGGGATTGTCTACGCCTTCGCCTCCTCCAAACTTTTCTACGCCAGCCTGGGCCAGTTCAACATTGCCAGCAGCCAGTGGATACCCTTCACCGTCCTGTACGTCCTGCGCACGGGCGAGCGCCGTCGCTGGCAGGACGCAGCCCTGGCCGCGCTCTTTCTCACCTTCCAGGCCTGGTCGGAGCTGACGTATGCAACGTTTTTGCTGATATTCATTGGATTGTATGTGGTTTGGATATTGGGTATTGGATATTTCGTCCGGTCACGCCATTCACCATTCGCTATTCGCTATTCTCTATTCGCTATTCACTATTCACCATTCACTATTCTCCCCCATTTTTTGTTGATGGGATTCATCTTCGCCCTGGGCATCTCGCCTTTCCTGTGGGCGATGCTGCCCGACATGCGCGCCGAGGGCGACTTCTTCACCAGCGGCGGCGGCTTCTCTGACACCTTCAGCGCGGACCTGCTGGGCTATCTTACGCCCACCCGTCTGCACCCCTGGCTGGGGGAGTGGGCGGCGGGTCTGTCCTTTCCCAACGACAAAGGGCAGCACATTTTCATCGGCTACAGCGCGCTCCTGCTGGCCGCCGCGGGGACACTCTATCTGCTGCGCCGCCAGGGCTGGCGGGGTCTCTTTTGGCCGCTGACTACTCTCGTCTTCTGGCTGCTGACCCTCGGCCCGGTCGTGCGTATCGCCGGTCAATCGACACCGATCCCCGGCCCCTTCGCTCTGGTTAGCCTGCTGCCCTTCTTCAACGGCAACCGCTACCCCAGCCGTTACAGTGTGCTGCTGATGCTGGGCGTGGCGGTCCTTGCGGGATATGGGGTATTGGCGATTAGCGAACGGCGAATGGCGACTGGACACGCGGCTCGCCGTTCGCTAATCGCCGTTCGCCGTTCGCCAGCCGCCAATCTCATCATCTCATCATCTCTGATTCTCATTTTCCTCCTCGAACACCTCTCCCTGCCCCTGCCGCTCAACGACTTCCGCATTCCGGTCGTTTATCAGACGATTGCTGCCGAACCGGGCGATTTCGCTCTGCTGGAATTGCCCACGGGCTGGCGCAACGGGGCGCGGGTGATGGGGCGCTCCGACGTGCTGATAATGATGGAGCAGTGGTATCAGACTGCCCACGGCAAACGGCTGTTGGGCGGCAACACCAGCCGCAACCCGGCCTACAAATTTCAATACTTCAGCGACGCGCCTCTGCTGGGCGATCTGATTGGGCTGATGAACGCCGACCAGCCCCACATCGCCCCGCTGATTGACGCCGAATGGGATGCCCTCGTTGCCCGCAATCGGACCGTTGCACCGGCTGTGCTGGACTTTCTCGATGTGCGTTTTGTGGTTGTCCACGTGGAAAAGTCGCCGCCCCACCTGCTGCGTTTTGTGGAGGAAGCGCTGCCTGTCACGCTGGTAGAGGAGTGGCGTGGGCCGGATTGGACCGGCGCCGATTCCACCATCCGGCTCTACCGGGTGGCGGAGCGGGCGACGCCGACCGAGTGGACAATCGAACCGGCCACGCCCGCAGGCCGACTCTATCTGGCCGAGGGCTGGTCATCGTTGGATGTGGGCGGGCGCATCCGCTACGCCAACCGCACGCAACCGGCGCTGCTGCTGGACATCCCCACCGGCGGCGGCACGCTCACTTTTGATGTCTACGGCCCGGCCCGGCTGGCCGGGCTGCGGCTGAACGGCGCACCGATCAGTTGGCTGGCGGGTCCCCTGGACGGGGCGCGCCAGGAGGTGACTGTGATTGTGCCGCCGGGTGTGGCGAATCGCCCGCTAGATTGGTTGTCGCTGGAATTTCAGGATACGCCCTGGAGCAGCCTTACCATCGACTTCCCCACAAAGGAGATCGGCCAGCCTGTGGGCGAGACGGGCACATTTTTGCCCCCCGGTCACGGCATTGGGGCTGTGAGCGCGGGGGAGGAGGTGGGGGATTTCGCCCACATCTACCTGACCAACCGGGCTTTTGTGGGCGCAGATGTGGCGCCGGGCCAGCGGGGCTACAATCTCGTCGCGGTCAACCCGGAGGGCGATCTGTTGGAGCGGGCCGCGTTTGACACTCTGGCCGACCCGGCCAACTCCTCGGCGATGGCGGTGTGGATCAATCGCTGGCCGGAGGGGACTGTCATCGCCGGCGCGGTCAACGACGAGGCGAGCGTCAACCTGGGCGAGGATGCGGTGAACGCTCTGGCGCGTCTGGGGGTGTCAACCAATCTGCGTGGGCGTTTCCGCTGGAGCCACGCCTTCGTGGGCGCAGTGAGGGCGGACAAAGGAACAGCCAGGGAAGACGCTGCGCTGCTGCGTCCTGCCCTGGCTGTCGTCGGATTGCCTGTCGATACGCCGGAGATTTACGGCGGGATTGGACGGATTCGCTTTGCGGCTGATCCATAAACCCAACCAGTTCCCCATGCGCGGTCGTGTGCCACGGGGAATGAAAAGCGGGACGCAGATTTCCGCAGAAACAACAGATTTGCGCAGATTTTATCCCTTCGACAGGCTCAGGACACCGCAGTGTCGATCAGCTAAATCAGCGTCATCTGCGTCCTGTTTTTTCAGGGCAGTTACTGGGATGCACTCTCCGGTATAGCGACCGCTGTGGGAAGTAAATTCGGACCGCCGGTAGCTGCTTCGGGAGTTGCTGTTGGCTGGCTAACGGGTGAACTGTTGCTGGTAACCGGTGTTTGGCGATGACTGGCTGGCGTTGTGGATGAAGCGCGCAAGGGGATGATGAGCCTTTGGGAGACGATAATCACCGAAGAGAGCAGGTTGTTGCGTTGGATAATGCTTGAGACACTCACCCCAAACCGTGTCGCGATGCCATAGAGTGTATCACCGCGACGAACAGTGATGACGGGTTCGCCGGCGGCAGTATATCCCGACGGAGACGCGCTGGGCGGTGGAATACGCGCCGGTGTGGCAGGTGTGTTTGGCCTGGGAAGCGGGGCATTCGTGCCGCCAGTTGCCGGGGTCGGAGGAATGGTTGCGGGTTGCGCAGGAGCAGGCATGGGCGTCGCCACAGGCTGCACAACAGGTGGAATCCGTATCTGCTGACCGGGTCTGATCAGATTGGCATCCCTGATACCGTTATAGGCCATCAGACTGGCGACAGTCACATTGTACTTGCGGGCGATAGAGGATAAGTATTCCCCCGGAGCGACCGTGTGAATGACCGTCCCTTCTTGGGCCAGCAAAGGGGCAGGGGAGAAAGGCGCAAGCAAGACCAATAGGGAAAGTAGCAGGGCAACGCACAGTTTTTGGCAAGAGCTATGGACTACATTCGGCGTTGAGTTGGAGTTTACGGTTTTCATCAAAAGTCCTCCTCATATGTTCGATTGCGGATAAATAGATGATCTGATATCGCATGACCGCATCGAATATCTGTGCAATAGCACGAAAGTACTCTGTGAATATACTTGACAAACAGCTTTTTCTGCATTATGTTCTATACTTGATAAGTAAAACTTTACGTAATTTTGTCGTTTTCGTAGATATTTTCCAATGTATACTGTTAACTAATGCGGCTACATATGTCAAATAAAATATATTATCCTTTGCGGATTTCTTTACGACAGTATACTATATCATACCGTCGTAAAATTCGCTATCCATATTCCTGCGGGTATTTCTAAACCCGCAAAGAAGATTTACTATTGAATGAGGCGCTGTCGGCTGTAGCTATAGAGCTTTTTATGAACTGCGAAACCGACGAGATGGGGATTGGAGTCGCGCCTCTACAGGGAAACATGCGCCGCTGATGTACGTTGCGAAGAGGAAAACGATTTTGAATACAAAAACCAGATCTGCTCATTTCCAATCACGTTACGAACATCGCGTCTCCCTCTCTTTGCTCATTGTCGGGCTTCTGGTGCTGCTGTTGCAGCCGGTGCTGCTGTTTGCCCAGTCGAATGTTTCATCTCCCTGGAAGACCTACCGCCGGGAGGATGGCCTGGCGTCGAACAATGTTCTGTCCATTCTGCCAGGAAACGGTGAAATTTGGTTTGGTACCGACGCAGGGATCAGCCGATTTAATGGAGAATGGACAACCTTTACTCCGGCAGAGAACCCCTTCGCTGGCAAAGTCAATCTATTGGTTGCTGACCCGACAACCGGCAAGTTGTGGGCTGGAACGGCTGAGGGGGATATCGTTTTCTGGGATGGTTCGGTCTGGACAAACGTATTAAAAGTCCCCAGCTCTGTCAATGCGTTGCTGCCCGTGGGTGGACAATTATGGATTGGTTCAGACAGTGGGCTTTACATTTGGGTAGAGTCGGCGGCTGTTCCGGTCGATTTTCTGCAGGGTGTCCGTGTGCAGGCCCTGGCAAGCCAGGGAAACGCTGTGTGGGTAGGGACGGCGCAGGGCCTCTGGATTCATCAGCGTGACACCTGGACCGCAGTCACTGCGGACAATGTGTTGCCCTGGGAGCAAGTTTCGGCCATTTGGGCGGATCCAAGCGGTCCTGTTTGGGTGGCGGCAGAAGGCAACCTGGCATGGCGTGAGCCGTCTAGCGGCATTTGGACACCCATTTCAACAGAAGTCTTGCAGTTGACCAATCCGACCCCAATCGTCGCGCTGACAGGTGATGCCAATGGCGTTGTTTGGGGTGGCACCCACGGCAACGGACCTTTTCGGGTGCTCGACCGTCGGGCACTGGTGGCCTTTTCCGGCGAAGGCGAAATCGGTTTGACGACGCCATTTGTGCAGGCTGTGGCGATAGACAACGACGGATTGGTCTGGTTCGGCACACAATCCGGTGTATTTCGCTATGACGAGAAAATGTGGGTGAAGGAACTGGCCGACAACGTTCTCTATCCTGGCATCAATCGCATCAGCGCCATTGAAAGCAGTGTGGAGAATCAATTGTGGATCGGCACGGCCAATGCGGGCATCCGTATGAAGTCCATCGAGAGCGACCAGCCTATAGAACGCAGCTATACAACGAGTACGAGCAACCTGCCCACAAACCTCATCAGCGGCTTAACTCGTGACCTTACAGGTAACATTTGGGCTGGCACCCATATCGGCGTCGCCCGCTACAACAGCCAAACAGATAACTGGGAAAGCCCTGTTCCCCTCGCCGCGCTCCCCTCCGCGCTTGTCACCGCCCTGCTTGCTGAAAATGAACATCTGTGGATCGGTACGGATAGTGGGCTGGCTCAGTACAATCTGAACACTGGTTCCGTGATAATTTTCCCCGAAGTGGGCAAGAGCCACGTCAAGGCGCTGGCGGTTGATTCTCTGCGCCGGCTTTGGGTGGGGACACTGACCGATGGTCTGTTTGTGCAAGAGATGGATGGAAGTTGGGTGCAGCATACAAGCGAGTCCGATGCAGGAAAGGGTATTCTTGCCGGGGCCGTCGTGGCCCTGGCTGCGGACCCCAATACCAGCGGCGGTGTCTGGGTTGGGGTTGATCTGGCTGGCATCAACTATTGGGATGGCCGGGAGTGGCATGACCTGACCAACCAGGCCCGTTTGCCGAGTAAACTGCTCTACCGGTTCTACACAGACCCGGTAGATGGCTCGCTGTGGATTGGGAGCGAAGGTGGTGTCAGTCGCTACGACGGGCGCACGTGGGGCACGCTGGTGGTGGAAAATGTATTGCCCAGCGCCGCGATCCTCGCGATTGGTCGATCGGGCAACAGTTATTGGTTTGGCGGGCGTGACGGCCTCACCTATTATCAACCGGAGCGGACGAAACCCTGGGTGCGCTTTGACCGGGTGGGGGGGATGCCGGTTGCGGGGCATACAGGCAACATTCAAATTGAAACCGGCAGAGACATTTTCATCGATTATGTGGCGGGTGATCTCTATACAACGAATACAGACATCTCCGTTCTCTTTCGGCTGAGCGGACCGGAGCAGATCGGCGTCTGGCAGATCGTGAATGGGGGCGGTCTCGTTCTCAGCGATTTGAATACGGGTGTCGTCAATGTCGAGCTTCAGGTGCGGGACCAGGCGTTCAATTACTCGGATGTGGTGCGCTTGAGCCTGGATGTGATTGCACCGCCGGCGATGATACAACTGCCCTTTTTTGCGCCGATTCGCCAGGACTATTTTGTTGCATTGGTTGTTACTGGTCTGATTGCCCTAACGGGCGCTGCGTACTCTGCCACAGAGGTCTCACGCAACCGGCGGCGGGCCAGGGAGGCTGTGAGCCGGGGCTTCAATCCCTTTGTCAGCGGGGAGCCGGTGCGCAGGGAAGATATGTTTTTTGGCCGATACGATCTGTTGCAGCGGATTGTGGACACACTGCATAACAACAGCATTATGATTTACGGAGAACGTCGCATTGGCAAAACGACGCTCCTCTATCAATTGGCTGCCCGTCTGCGCGAAGTAAACGATACGGATTTTTGGTTTATCCCGCTCTACATCGATCTGGAAGGGACGACTGAGGAGGGCTTCTTCCATTTTTTCATAGAAGAAATCCTGAACGGAGTGATGACTCTGCCCGAAGCCAATCAGGAACTGCGTCCAGACTTGACTGGACTCCTCTATTATCACACATCCGATCCAGACTATTCGGATCGGGAATTTAGTCGGGATTTGCGCGATGTGATCGAGCGCCTGGGCATCTACGCTGCGGCAAGACATCCATTGAAGCAATTGCGCATTATTCTGCTTTTGGACGAGATGGACGTGATGAGCGACTACAGCCGGATCGTTCAGCAGAGGCTGCGGCGTATTTTCATGCGCGACTTTGCTGCCACCCTCGGCGCAGTTGTCGCCGGTATTCAGATCAGCAAGGAGTGGGATCGGATCGAAAGTCCCTGGTACAATCTTTTTAATGAGATCGAACTCCAGCCCTTTAATCGAGAGCAGTCCGTCGAACTCTTGACGGAACCGATTCGAGGATTCTACGAGTACGAACCGGCAGCATTGGAATATATCCTGGAAGAGAGCGATGGCAAGCCCTATCGCTTACAGCAATACGCGCTAGAGGCTGTAAACCATATGCTGGCCGACGGACGACGGCAGATCTTGCTCAATGATGTGGAATACGCGCGCGAGCACATTGCCCGGGTGGGCAATGATACCCAGATCGGTATTGCGGCTGCCAATGCCCGCAATGGAACGACGCGGATGGATGAGGTTGAAGTGTCGGAGGAAAACGAATTGGGACCGGCATCTCAAGAGCGTTCTCTGGAAGCGAAGGGAGAGGGCACACCTCTTCCCCGTAACAGACTATAAGGAATGAGAGTTGGCCGATGCGTAACCCATACATCGTTGGTCGATGGTTGCGAGGCAATGATCATTACGGTCGCCATAAGTTGACAGAGCATCTATTGACGACCACAGATCAGGCGATCTGGCTGGTCGGAACGCGCCGCATGGGGAAGACCTCTCTGCTGCGCCAGTTGGAGTGGTTGATCGAACACGACCCCACTTCGCAATACGTCCCTCTCTTTTGGGATATCCAGGCCTGTGAGACAGCCAACGATCTGGCCTACGAATTGTTTATCTCTGTTGAGGACGAGACAGAACGCTTTGCTGCATTGGGGATAGACATTCTGAGTCTGCAAGAGATGGATGTCAACCGGATATTGCGTACTGTGCAGCGCACACTGCACGCACAGGGCAAGCAACTTTTGCTCTTGATCGACGAGGCCGAGGCGCTGGTCAACGTTGCCAAGAACGACAGCCGTGAGATGGCACGTCTGCGCCGATCATTACAACAGGGCGAACATCGCACGATTCTGACCGCCACCAAGCAACTGATGCAGCTCAATGAGTTGATGCGAGATTGGTTGACAAGCCCATTCCTCTTTGGTTTCAATCTGGTGAATCTATGGAGCCTGGATGTGGAGGCCACCCAGAGCCTGATCCATCAGGCGCAAAACGACGTTGCCGTCTCTGTGGATCCCGTCGTGATGGAAGATATCCTTGTCTATACACACCGGCATCCTTATCTTACCCAATACCTCTGTCATCGGCTTTTCGAATCGGACGAGGCGGGGACGGGTCGCCTGCGTCCGGTTCAGGCAGAAGATTTACACGCTGATCACCTACTGTCCGGCTTTCTCCAGATCGATTTTGACCATCTCTCCCCTACGGAACGCCAGATACTCCTGGCCATCGCCCGCCAGGGTGTTGTGGACGAGGCGACCATCGGCGCTGAGTTAAATATCTCGTCCCCGGCAACGGTCGAGCGCTTTCTGTATGGCATGAACAAACTTGGCTATTTGCGCCAGATTCTGGATGGATGGGCCATCGGCAACGAATTTCTGCGTCGTTGGGTATTGGAAAATCACGACACCCTGGCCCGGCAGCTCTATTCCAAAGTCAGCGACGAAAACGTGGAAGCCCTGTTGTTGGAGGGGCGACGTTTCGAGCTGGACTACCTCCAGAAAGAAGTTGGTCAGCTTCAGCAGCGCATGGAAGAATTGTTGGCCCGTCGCAACGCCTACGGCGACCAGGTGCCTCTTGCCCTTTCGGACACTCTGCAGCAGACCCGGCGGGAGATCGAAGTTGCCTTGACACAGATTCAACTTCTTGGTGGGGATGCGTCAATCGGTTCAAGTGAACGTAGAGGATGACCGGGTGCTGGGTGGTGTCGGCTTCACAGACTGTTTGCGCGCCCATAGGAGTGGATAAAATTCACGCCTGATACGCAGGTCGAGTATAATGAAATAGTCCCGCCTGTGGCTGAGCCGACGATAGGGTTCAGCCACATTTTTTGTTATACAGTCAAGGCATAGGATTCAGCGCTATGGGATTGTGTTTCACCCACGCAGGCTATCGCCATTTGTTGTCCAGATTGCTGGAGGCCGGCTATACCCCCGCTGCCTTTGCAGATGGGGAGCGTCTGCTGGAAAAGGAAGATCGTTTCGTCCTGCTGCGTCACGACATCGATTTCGATCTGAGCGCTGCGTTGACGATGGCCCGCATGGAAGCAGAGATGGGCGTTTTCTCCACCTGGTTTGTTCTCTTGCGCACAGAACATTACAATCTATTCTCGGCAGAGGGCAGCGCGCTTATCAAAGAAATTCTGGGAATGGGCCACCGTTTGGGTCTGCATTTCGATTGCGCAGTCTATCCCGGCGCTCCGCTGGAAGAGTTGAACGCCGGCTGTGGCAGGGAAGCGCGTGTATTGGAGGATTGGTTCGGCGTGGACGCGCCGGTGGTGAGCATCCACCGCCCGCCCGCCTTTGTGATCGGCAATGCCGAGAGCCTGACCGCGCCCCGGCTGCACACCTACCTGCCTCTTTTTACCCGCCGCATCCACTATCTGGCAGAGTCTCGTGGCATGTGGCGCTATGGCGAGCCGTTGGAAAGCGCGGCTTTTCTGGCTGGGAAACCTTTGCATCTGCTCATCCACCCCATCTGGTGGGGCGAACGGGCGGCCACGCCGGTGCAGACCCTCTACGATTTTATCGACCGGCGTCATCGGCATCTGGAAGCGTCGGTTGCCGCCAACTCCACCGTCTATCGGACAAGAGACTCGTGAACAACGAAGAACCCATCATCCCATCATCCCATCCCTACATCTCTGTCGTCGTCCCGGCCCGGGACGAAGCCGGCACAATCGCGCAAGTGGTCGAGCGTTCCTTTGCCGCCTACGCCGAAATGGGCTGCACCGGCGAAGTATTGGTGGTTAACGACGGCTCCACTGACGGCACTGGCCCGTTGCTGGACGATCTGCAACGCAAACACCCGGCGCTGCGCGTTTTCACCAACCGGCGCAGCCAGGGGATGACCGCGGGGCTGCAACGGATGTTCAGCGCCAGCCGGGGCGATATCGTCATCCTCATCCCCGGCGATATGGAATCCGACCCGCTGGTTGACGTGCCGATTTTGGTGCGCCATCTGGAAGCCAACGATCTGGACGTGGCGGCGGGCTGGCGGCAGGGGCGCAAGGATGGCAAAGTCTTTGCCAGCGCCATCTACAATTTTGTCATGCGCAACCTGGCCGGGGTGAAAGTTCACGACGGCAATTGGATCAAAGCCATGCGCCGGGAAGTGATCGAAAATTTTCCCCCCCTGCGTTCGGACTGGCATCGTTTTCTGCTGATGATTGCGGCTCAGCAGGGCTTTCGCCTGGGCGAGGTGAAGACCCCCTACAAACCCCGGCCCGCGGGCAGCAGCAAATTTGGCTTTAGCCGCATCCCCATCAGCCTGTTGGATGTGCTGGTGGTGAAGTTTCTGCTCACCTTCAGCCGCGCACCCATGCGCTTTTTCGGTGGGCTGGGGCTGGCTGGGATTGTCATCAGCCTGCTCACCTTTCTCTATCTGACCGGGCTGTACGTCTTCACCGACACCCAACAGCGCCCCATCTTCATCGCGGCGGGCATCCTGGCGGTGATCAGTGTCCTGCTCTTTCTGGTCGGCTTCCTGGCCGAGTTGATCGTCAGCCAGACCGAGCGCATCGAAGCGCTGGAGAAAAGAGAAGGGATGAAGGGATGAAGGGATG
>JACQGT010000193.1 GCA_016199425.1 Chloroflexota bacterium | reverse complement strand
CCTCTGCGTCTCTGCGGGAGACTTTTTGTGGCTATGCCACCTTATGCAATACGAAACAGGCATTCATTGACGTTTGGAGTACTACGCATGAAAAAATTTCTGTGGGCCATTTTTTTATTGATTCTCGCCCTGGCTCTCGTGGCCGGGGGATTTGTGGCCGCGGTGGGCTCGCCCCAGGAGGCGTGGAGCCGGGTGCGGGCGCTGCTGCCCGGCAACAGTCAGACCGCCGCCACCCAGCGGGGGACGGCCACCTTTGGCCCCAACAGTCAGGCTGGGACCCAAGCCACCCAAAACGGCGCAACGGCTCCCTTTGCCGCAGGCGACGGCGCAGATGCAGCAGCCCGTTTCGCCAATCTGACGCCGGAGCAACTGGAGGCCATGACCACCCAAATCCGCGCCGCCGCGGATGTGACCGGCCAGGTGAGCGCGGCGGGCAACATCCAGCTTGCCAGCAAACAATTTGTGGTGCTGGAGACCGACGGCATTGTGCAGGAGCTGCCTGTGCGGGTGGGCGACGACGTGGCAGCGGGCGACCTGCTGGCCGCCCTCAACCCCGCCGACGCCGAGAAGGCCGTGGAACGCGCTCTGCTCAGTCTGGCCTCGGCCCAACTGAGCCTGGAAAAGCTCTACGACGAGACCGACCCCGCGGACATCGCCTCCGCCGCGGCCGATTTGGAATCGGTCCAGGAAAATCTGGCTGATCTGTTGAACGGTCCCAACCAGCGGGAACTGGCCGCGTCCCAGGCCAACGCCAGCGCGGCCTGGGCCAAATACAACGACCTGCTGGCCGGGCCGAGCAATGCCGAACTGACCCAACTTTCCACAAACATGCGCAAGATGGAAGTGGCGCTGGCCGAAGCCCGTCGCGACTACGAGAAGGTCTCCTGGCGGCCCGATGTGGGACAAACCCCCCAGTCCGCAGCGATGGAAAAGGCGACCATCGACTATGAAAATGCCGCAGCCGCCTACGATGAGTCCACCGCGCCTGCCTCAACCAGCGATGTACAATCCGCGCTGAGCCAGGCCCAGAGCGCCCAGAAGCAGTTGGACGATCTGCTGGACGGGGCCAGCGCGGCCGAGATCGCCGCGGCCGCGGCGCAAGTGGCTTCCAAAGAGGCAACCCTGGCCGATCTGCGCGCCGGCCCCGACGCCAACGCCCTGGAAACAGCCCAGATTGCTGTGGACAAGGCTTTTCTGGACCTGGAAGACGCCGCGGCCGCCCTGGCCGCCACCCGTCCACTTGCTCCGGTGGATGGCACAATCCTGGCCGTCAACCTGACGGTGGGCCAGCGCGTCGGATCGGGCAGCAGCGCGGTGACTCTGGCCCGGCGGGACAATCTGGAGTTGCAGGTGAATGTGGCCGAGGTGGATGTGAGCAAACTCAGCCTGGGCCAGCCCGCCCAGATCACGCTGGACGCGCTGCCTGGCGAGAACTTTGCCGGCGAGGTGATCTCCATCGCCCCGGCTGCCGAGTCCGCGAGCGGTGTGGTCAACTACCCGGTCACCATTCGACTGATCAACCCGGACAGCCGGGTACTGTCGGGGATGACATCTGTGGCCGTACTTGTCAACGAGGCCGCTGGGGCTGGCTGGCTGGTGCCGGCGACGGCTGTGCGTGGGGCGGGCGACGGGACGCAAGTTCTTGTCCTGCGCGACGGCGCGCCCACGCCGGTTGCGGTGACGGTGGGCGCGCGCCAGGGCGAGTGGGTGGTGGTCGATTCTCCCGAACTACAAGCCGATGACCGGGTGGTGGGCACGACGGCTTCCTTCATCAACCAGGAAAATCAGGTCCGCTTTGGCCCGCCCGGCGCTGGACAGAGCGGTGGCGGCGTGTTCGGTCGCCCTCCCGGCGGCGGGCAACCGTAACTGAAGATATTGGGTATTGGGTATTTCGCATACACAGTAGACCGCAATAGATGCTCCCCGCCGGTCACGGACCACGCCCGGAGCATTGCGGTCTACTGATACACGAACGAGAACCACCCAATTTCTACTCTCTATTCCCCAATCTCAAGCCCGGAGTTTTCCATGCGCACCTATCGTCTCATCGTCCCGTTTCTTTTTCTTGCTCTGCTGGCTGCGTGCAGCGGTGGCGGGGGAACGTCTACGGAAAATCTGCCCCGCATCACCTACACCGCCGAGGATGTGCAGACGGTCTTCGGGCAAGGGGATGCATTCCGCTTTGACGGCCAGACGGGCGACGGCAACCAGCTTTTCCGGCGCGACGGCACGCCGATTGCACCCGGTGAGCAGCGTCCCGGCGGCTTCCGCCAGGGCACGCCCCCAGCCGACTTTACACCGCCCGCGGATTTTACACCACCTGCTAACTTTCAGGGGCGGCCGGGTGGTCAGGGACAGTTCGGCGGTCAGCGCAGCTTTGTGCTGGAAGATGGCGCGATCAAATCTGTGATCACAGAGACGGGCGAAGCAGTGATGACCATTCGGCCCAGCGTGGCCGATGGAGGCATTTCGGTCAGCGTTGAACTGAGCGCCAACGCGGACCAGCAGGCAGTCCCCCAGGAGTTTGTGGACCAGATAGCCGCGGGCTTTGCCGAAGCACTCTGGAACGATTTGCAGACCAAAGGCATGACCGGTGAACTGGTGGCGGTTGAGATTGGGGATGGCGTAATGAATGTGGTCTATCAACCGCAATAGTTTGTCCGATAATTTACTTGAAGAAAGTTGATCTCGTATGTCCTGGCATAAAATTCTCGGTGTGATTGTGTTGGTTGTCCTCTTCGGTATACTCCTGCGACCGGGGGCGACGGGTGGCATAGCCGAAGCGGTTGACGCGCAAGCGCCGGTTGCGGCGACGACTCCCGCGGCGGGTGTGCCGGTGGTGGTGAAGAGCGGCGGCGCATCTTTGCACGACAACCCCAACGGCGCGGTTGTGCGGCAAGTGGAGACCGGCGCGATTGTGCAGGCTCTCAGCCGCACGCCCACCGGCGACTGGATTTTTGTCGAAGTGGAGGCGGGCATGCATGGCTGGCTGGCAAGCAGCAGGCTGGTCAGCGTGAACCCCGCGGCCCTGCCTGTCTATGGCCGTCTCCAGGCGGAACAGCCATCCCAACCGGTGGGTGGCAATCCCCCGCCCCAATCGGTCTTGGCCACAGCCACACCGGTGCAGGAGCCGTCACCCACGCCGCGGCCAACAGCCACATCCACCGCGACGACAGCACCCACAGCCACGGCTGTTCCGCCTACCGCCACACCCCTGCCCACCGCGACACCAACGGCAGCAGCCCAGCCATCCACCAGCGCGGCTCAGAGTGAAGCGGTCCAACCCGCAACGGTCAACCAGGCGGTTTTGGTTAGCAGCAGCGATCCTTTTCTGCGCACAGTGGGTGTCGTACGATCCGGTGGGGCATTCCTGGCCGATGGGCCGTCCGGCGGGGTCACAGCAATTTTGCCTGCTGGTGAAATCGTCACTCTTCTACAACGCAGTGAAGACAACAGTTGGCTGGAGCTGGCGCACAGATGGCAGCACAGGTTGGGTGGATCGGGCCGAACTCCTCACCGCCGGGCTTGCCAAAGTCCCCCGCATGGGTGAAGAGGCGGCAGCGCCTGCCCTGACCGCGGCTGCGCCCGCTGGCGAAACAGTCTCAGCAGAGGCCGCGCCGGTGGACGCTATCCCGCCCGGGCTGGCAACTGTCCGCGCGGATGGCAGCCGCTTGAACGTGCGCTCCGGGCCGGGAGCCGACTTCCCGGTGATTGCCAAAGCGGACAACGGCAGCAGCTATCCCGCCCTCTCTGTGGACGCGGGCGAGGAGTGGGTGCGGATCGAAATCGCCGACGCACCCGAAGGAATGGGGTGGGTGTCGGCGCGTTTTGTGACGCTCAGCGGAGAGTTGGGGGAGTAGTCAGTGAGCAGTCAATGTCAT
>JACQGT010000192.1 GCA_016199425.1 Chloroflexota bacterium | reverse complement strand
GCCCAGATTCACATAGTATTTCTTGTTGGCAGGGTCCCATCTAATTGCGCTCATCCCTCCCAGATGCCAGCCATAACCAACCCAGCTTGCCTGCGCGCCATAAAAAACGCCTCCCACAAAATTGATCATATCATCCACAACACCGCTGGAATAGTTCAGACTCAGCCCCGGATTCATCCCCCCCAGCCCATCCGGCGTCTCGATCGGGTAGCTCACCTGGGCATAGCCTGTGAAGCCATCCGCGGTAAAGCTCTTGACCGTCGGCAGCAGCTCGCCACGGAGCATCAGTCCGTCTCTCATTCCCCACTGGCTGAAGTGGCGGGTCTGGGCCACAAATATCTGCTGTTCGGCCAGATAGCGGGCAGGCACTTCCCGCCATTCGTCGTTCTCATCCTCCCGGCTCCATAGCTGCAACTTCTCCACTTCCACCCCTTCGGCTTCCAGCTCCTGGGTGGAAATCAGAATCGTCGCCGCTTCCTCCAGGACGCTCACTGCCTCCCGCTCCCGGCTGGCCTCGATGCGCCAGCGCCGCACAAAGCCGTCGCTATCCTTCTGCGCTCCGCCGCCTCCGCCTGCCACCACCGACAAATAGACCGACGACGGACCGCTAACGGCAGACGGCGGATCGCCGACGGCAGACGACGGCTCACTGCTTACTGATGACTGTGTACTGCTCCTCACCGGCCACTCGTCGCTCACATCCACCCGCAGCCCGTTGCGCGCCATAGCCGGTGAAGTCAGGACAATTACCTCTGCCTCGCTCTCCCCGCCCAGCAGCAGTTGAACCGTTTGGGTCACAAAGCCGCTCTGCCCCAGGCTGGCGTTTACGGCATAGACCTCTCCCGGCTGGGGATTGGCCGCAGTCACCACCAACTCCTGGGCAAATCCGTCTGCCAGCCCATGTACATCGGGCAGCGCCCACGCCAACTCCCCAGCCAGCAACTCCAGCCCCGGCGACAGGGAGAGCAGCAAACTTGCGCCCTCTGTGCTGCCCGTCCCATCCGCAGCCACCCGCACAGTCACCGTCACCGCCTCCCCCGCCTCCAGCAGATAGCCGCTGGTCTCCAGACTCAGGCTGCCTGGCGCCAGCATCACCGACGGCTGCGGCGCGGGCGCGCCCTCCGGCGCAACGACAGGTGTGCCGAACTCGTCGTCCGGCGGCGTTTCATCCAAAGGAAGGAGGGAAGGAAGGGAGGAACTTTGGAACTGAGGAAGGATCGATTCATTCTGGGGCGTCGAAAAATCCGGCGCAAGGACAAGACCGGAAGAGAGGGAGGAACTTTGGAACTGGGGAAGCGCGGCGGGTTGGGCAGTTGTTTCATGCCCAACCCGAATTGGCGCAGCCTCGGCCCGTCCGGGGAGCATCCCCAACAGCAACGCAACAATCAGCCCAATGCAGAATGCGGAATGCAAAGTACGCAATGCGGAATGCGGAATGCAGAGTACGCAATACGGACGCTGGACGCGGCTCATCGCTCTCTTCTCCTCAATTTGTGGGTGGAAATCATCCCCGCCCGGTGCGTTGGAGGCTGCGTTGGATGGCGGCGGGTGGGTCAAATATACTACGCTGATTATATAACCGAGTAAGGGAAGTGTCAAGTAGGGTTTGCGGCCAGTTTTCGCCCACTTTTAGCCAAGAAGGGCAGATCGCCTTACGACATGGGGTGTTCTTACAAACTCCTTTGATTGAAAACGGATGTTTATTGAGGTTTGCGTGCGCGAGAGACTTTCCTGTCGTCTATGCCACCCTATGGGCTACCGATAATTGTTGGCAGGAATAGTTGGGTGGTAGAAAGCGCGGCGGCAACTGTCCAACCGCTGCTGTTGCCCACCCGATCCACCGCCTGCACCCGAAGTTCCACCTCCTCCCCCTCCCCCAGAGCGATGGCGAGACCCGTCTCCTCTGTCACCCCGCCGTCATCGGGCAAAAGACGCTCCCAATCGCCCTCCTCCCGGCGCATCTCCACACGGAAGCCCGCCACGCCGGAGAGCGTATCGTCGCCGCCCCACGTCGCCAGTGCTTGTTCCGTATCGGTTCTGGATAGCCGCGCCCAGACATTCGGCGCTGTCGCGTCAACCCCCGTCTCGAAATATTGGCTGTAGCGATAGTTCCCCGCCACGTCCTGCGCCCAGTAACGCACCACATGCCAGCCCTCCGCCGTGAGCGGGAATGGCCCAGCGTACAGCACAAAGGGCGCGTTGTCCAGAACGTAGGCCACGCCGGAAAGACCGCTGGTGGCGTCGGATGCGTCGATCTGCACCAGCAGCGGTCCGGCGAACCAGCCGTGGGGCGACGAAATGGGGACGCCGGTCGTCAGTGTCGCGCCCGCGGCCATCTCCGGCGGCGTGCGGTCCACCTTCACCGAAAACTCTGGGCTGAGCTGGGCAGTCCCGGCCTGGTCGGCAATGCGAAAGTGGGCCAGAAAATTGCCGTCAGCCACTGGACCGTCCCGATCATCCAACACAGCCAGCAGTCGCTGCTCGGCCCACGGGTTGCCCGGATTCTCCAACTGCGCGGGCAGGCTCGCCTGGTCCAGCAGCAGCACCGCCGTCGATCCATCCAGCCCACTCACTCGGTCTAGCACCGTCGTCGTCAGCGTAATCGGCAACTCCGTCTGCCAGCCCGCCGGCCCGCTGACCGGGCCGAAGATGGGCGGGCCGTCGTCTACCATTTGCACTGTGGCGCTGACAACCGGGCTGGCATTGGTCGCGGCGTCAAAGGTGATCGCCTGCACAGACGGTGGATTGCCCGACCCCAGACGCCAGGCGCGGGTCAGTTCGCCCCCGCCGCTCTGCAATTGCCAGACCCACACCCGGTCCAGGGCCAGAGTCACCTCCCCATACCACTGCACCCGGAACTCCAGCCCTTGCGCCGCTTCAAAGAGATGAAAATCCACAACAATTTCCTGGTAGCGATCCGCACCGGCGAAATCGCTGGCCCAGATGTCCCGCAGCCCCAGACGCAGCGTCCCCATCTGGTCGGCCACATCCAGGCGGGCGATGGGGCGATCCGGCAGCACCCCTTCGGCGGAACGGGCCGGGTGCTCCCCGGCGCGCAGACGAAAGAGGGCGCGGTAGGTGGCCGCGTGGGGAAGCGCCGTCGTATACGGGCCGTACCAGACACCCGGTGTGTGCTGCCCTGGACGCGCTTCCAGGCCCGCGCCGCCAGAGGCTTCCCCATCGCTCACGACGCTGCCGCTGTTGCTGCTGCGGTAAAGACCTTCGCCCTCCCAGCGCCAGCCGTTGCTCAACCCCACAACAGATCCCGCGGCGGAAATTGTGCGCAGGGTAATTGTTTGGCTGTCGGTCGCCGCGGGGAGGTCCAGCGTCGGCGCAAGGGGCGGCGTGCGATCCACCCAGAGATCGACGCTCTCTTGCAACGTATCACTGACGTAGAGGGCTGTGTGCACTTGTATCCCGTCGGCCAGGTCAAGCGGCTGTTGCCAGACGCCGCTGCCGGGCAGGGTGACAGGATCGGTTTCAAAAATTGTCTCGGTGATAGTGACGGTTTGCGTCAGCGTCACAGTCTCGGTCAGCCCGCCGCTGTGGGTGATCACATCCGTATAACTGATGGTTTGGGTCGTCGTGATGGAATGGGTGCGGGTCAGCCCGCCGCTGCTGCTCACCACCAGCTTACCCGGCAGCCCGGTGAAAGGGGCCAGTGTGCCCCAGCGCAGCCCACCCGGCGGCAGATAGCCGTTTTGTGTGGGTCCCAGCAGACCGGCGATGGGCTGGCTGGGGTCTGCCGCGTTTTGCAGGTGGACTGCCGTATAGTAATGGCCGAGAATCTGGCGATAACTCTGGCCTGCTCTGGCCCGGCGGGCCGCGCCCCACTGGCTCAAGCCGTAGCCGTGCCCCCAGCGTTCTTCGCCCAGGCCGGTCAGGTCGGGGACAGCGCGTAGGTAGGGGGCGCTCGGATTGTCCAATGTGGGATGACTGTTCATTGCGCTGTACATCGCAATAACCGGCGCGTGGCTGTCGTCGCCCTGATAGGAAAGGTATTGACCGGCGGTCATCGCCACCGCCTGATCGCTGTCCGGATAGCGCTCGTCACACATCATCTGGAAGTTGGCCCAATCGGTCACGTCGTAGGTGGGGCGGCCCTGGCGGATCTGATACCAGGCGTAGGTGCGGGCGGCCACGGCCTGGGCAGCCAGCGCGTCCAGCGCCCAACTGACCGGCATCTCCGCGGGCACAGAGTGGGCCACGTACTCCTCAAAGGGGATGAGGTCCACCTGCCAGGCCGGAACGTCGCGGCAGGTGTTTTCCGGGTGGTGGGCCACGCGGATGAATTGGGGGTAAGCGGGCGCGCTTTCCGGGCCAATGGGAATGGCCGGGATAGTACTCTGCCGCGCCACCTCCTCCGGCTCACCGATGGAACGCCCGCTGGCTACGTCGTAGACCGTTCGCCCGCTGCGGCTTTCCAGGGCCAGACCGCGGCTGTCGGCCTGCCAGACGGGGGAATGGCCGGCAATTGTCGTCAGCAGTTCGCCGCCCGGTAATGTGTAGAGATGCAGTTGGGCGTAGCCATCGGTTTCTGTGCCGCTGGGCGTGACAGAGACGGCCAGCAGCCGCCCG
>JACQGT010000196.1 GCA_016199425.1 Chloroflexota bacterium | reverse complement strand
GGGGTTGTTGGTCGGGCTGGGAGAGGGGAGACTGCCGATGGCGTCGGACGGGCGTTTCGCTGTGGCAGTGTCGATGTAGAAACGCGCCCAGACAACCGACGCCCCCACCACATACCCCCCTCCTCTCCCAGCGCAGACCACACGACAAACGAACCCAGCCCGATGTGGGGAGAGGAGGAGGGGGCGTCCCGTCAACAGGACTTAACCCGTCCACGGGTAGGGGGTGGTGAAGGGAAAAACTGCCCTCCCCGCCGGGCAGCGTGGACTCGTGATACTGCCCCGTGAAACGCCGGGTGGTCAAGCCGCTGAAAGCAGCGCCCCGGTTGCCGCCGAAGGGGTAGTAGTAGCTTGTGGCCTGGGTCGTTCCTGCGCTGTTGACGATACGGGCCGTGCTGTTGAGCTGGTCACTCAACAGGTAGTAGACCGTTCCCCCGCTGTGCAGGGCCACCACACCTCCCGGCCCCGTGTAGTAGCTTTTGGCCGCGCTGCCGGAATACTCATAGAGACCGGCAATGTAAACAGTGTTGACTCCGCCTACTGTGCCCTTGACCCGGTTGCCCTCCGCATCATAAACGAAGGAAGCCAGCACTGTCGTTCCCTGCTTCACCTCAGTCAGCCGGTTCAGTTAACTTGTGGATGTCTTATTCACGAATCTCACAGAGAAGAATATCCCCAACGCACCGCCGAGCAGGTCAACGCCGATGTCGAAAATCTCATCCGCCCCAAGGGAGCGCTGCTCGCTGAGCAGTTGGATGTTCTCTTGGAGCAGGGCAACCGCCAGAATAACTGCCAGGAGGAACCCTACCCTACGCCAGTGGAGAAGGCTGTTCTGCTTATGATACCAACCATACACCAGCAGAGTGGCCAGTACGGCATAGAGGAAAGCGTGCATCAGAATGTGAACCCACCCTGAGCTGAAGACGGTATTGAAGATGCTCTGCGCAGTAGGTGAAAAGCTGGTAAACCAGGCCATGGGAAAGAGGATGCCAACAATCCACAACAACACGAATAGATGCTGTTTCATCCTTATCCTCCTCCTATTACTGGGCATACTTATCGATACATTGGGTCATGTCTCTATCAATGGCCTGTAATACCTGAAACAGGTCTTCGTCCGTCATGTATTTGGGCGAAACCCAAGTGAAGAACTCAGAGAGAAATCGATCGTATTGGGCCAAGCTGGAGCAGACCCTATATCTGTTTCCCGAATCACGCTCTGCACAGGCAAGACGAAACGCATCAGCGGAACCTCCTGTGTAGCCTATATTCGGTTCCTGCCAGGGAACAATAAGGTTTGAAGTGGAGAAAATCCCTGGTTGTTGTCGTTCAAATTCACGCGCAGCCTTGGCGGAACTGCTGTAAAGCAGAATAGTCTGCGATGCATTTGCCCCAAACAGGGGATGAAACAATGAAATATTAACCCCACCCAGCGCCCTACCAGGCAGGACATGCCCAGGCATATCGGAAGGCATTGGTCCGGTGGCAACCTGCCAGTCAGCAGGTAAGTCCGACACTTCCAGCAAACATGACTGTATTTTTGCCTCGACCTGTGCCCTTTCCTGCGCCGATGGCTGGCAAGCTATCAAAAGCAGTACCAGCGCAAAGGTAAGTATACTTATACTGCCGCATCTCCGAATACGGCAGGACTTATCTGTCTCCACCACTCCCATACCCACCTCCATATTCGCCTATATCGATCTTCCAACGTGACAAAAGGGCCGCGTTTCGGTCAAATACATGTCGAAATTGCGCTGGTGTCAGATTGAGTTGGTACGTTTCATACATTTCAATACCAATCCGTATTCCTGCCTGGTCTTCCGGCTCATCAAACCAGCTTTTCCAATATCGTATGTTGCTGGTTCCGTCCTTTATCTGTGCAGCGCCTGCGCCAGCCAGTAACTCCGTGGAGGTAAACCCAATCTTACGCCCAACAAATCCGTAGTGGATGTTGGACCAGGTATCGAACCGATAGGCATAGCCCTCATACTGTACGTACTCCCTATATTTTTCTCGAATTTCACCTTTATGATCCCAATCGGCTCCAGCTTTCACCATTGAAATCCATAGTCGATACGCCTCGCTCTTAGACTGAAGGGCAAGCCCTAGATTGGATGCCATTTCATTATCGTCGGCACCGATATCCGCCATGAGTTGCGCAGCCTCGGTGTTTCGGTGTTCAATGCGTATGGCAACCTGGCTTTGTGCATTGGGAAGCATCTCACTTTTGATCAGCCATCTAATGGGAAGAATAGCGGAGATAAGACTACTCCCACCCACATCTCCTCCCCCTACGCCTCCACACATACACTGTCCAACATCTTTACCTGCATGCCCACTGGGATCTGTGTACTTCAGTGGGTTGTTGTAGACATAGCTATAGCGATTGAAGCTTTGGGGATTGCCCGGACTGGGCACAAGCGTATCCGCCGAGACGAACCGCCCCAGCTTCGCATCATACCAGCGGGCGTTGTAGAAGTACAACCCCTCGCCGCCGGGGATGCTGGACTCGTGATACTGGCCCGTGAAGCGCCGGGTCGTCAGGCTGCTGAAGGCCCCGCCCCGGTTGCCGCCGAAGGGGTAGTAGTAGCTGGTGGACTGGGTCGTTCCCGCACTGTTGACGATGCGCGCCGTGCTGTTCAGGTGGTCGCTCAGCAGGTAGTAGACTGTGCCCCCGCTACGCATAGCCACCACACCGCCGGGACCCGTGTAGTAGCTCTTGGCCGCACCCCCCGAATACTCATAGAGACCGGCGATGTAGACAGTGTTGGTGCTGCCCACTGTGCCCTTGACCCGGTTGCCGTCTGCATCATAAACGAAGGATGCCAGCACTGTCGTTCCCTGCTTCACCTCCGTCAGCCGGTTCTCGTAGTCGTAGACCAGCGTATAGACCGTACCGCCGATGGTGCGGGTGGTCTGGTTGCCGTTGCCGTCGTAGGCGTAGCTGTTGCCGAAGGCGGCGGTGACGGCGTGGGGTTTGCCGCTGCCGTAGGTGTAGCTGTTGCCCGTATAGCTGGTGAGGTTGCCGATGGCGTCGTAAGCGTAGGTGTGTTGGTAGGGGCCTGTGCCCGTGGCGCTGTAGACCGTGCAGCCGCTGTTGCCCGTGAAGGCCGCGGTCAACCGGTAGAGATAGTCGTACTGGAAGCACTGTTTCTGCCCAGTACCGTTCTGCCCATCCACCAGACTGGCGACGTTGCCCGCGTTGTCGTAGGTGTAGGTCAGATTCTGCCGGTTGTCCCAGGGACTGGTCGTCCCCGCCTTCACCACACTCAGACGGAGGGTGTTGGTTTCATAGACCCGCTGCCGGGTCAGCCCCGGCTGCGCCAGTTGGGTCAACTGGCCGGCCGGGTTGTAGCTGGCGCTGCTGGCGTAGGTGCCGCTGATGCTACTCACTGCGCTAATCTGCCCCACGCTGTTGTAGGTGTAGTTCACCGCTTCGCCCTGCTGTCCCAAATGGTCCAGGGGGTAGCGGGTGGAGGTGGGCTGGTCCGCCTCGTTGTAGGTGTAGTCGAAACGGAAAGTGCCCCCGCCTGTACTCGTCGTTGGCACAACCCAGTTCTGCTGGGTCAGCCGGTTGAGCGCGTCGTAGGTTACGTATTGTACTTCGGTGGTGTTTGCCCCGCTGTAGGCCCGGCTCTTGGAGAGCAGCCCCTTCTGCCCGGCAGCGTCGAAGGTGTAGTCGGCAATCAGCGCACCTGTGGCGTTGGTCTGCCGCTTCTCCTCCGTCCGGTTCAGGTCGTCGTATTTGAAGTAGAGGGTCTGGTTGCGGG
>JACQGT010000195.1 GCA_016199425.1 Chloroflexota bacterium | reverse complement strand
GCCCGGCGCACAGCGGGCGCAGCAAGCAGCGCCCCTACGGAGCATTCAGAAGTATGCGATAGGTGTCGCCGACGATCGCGCCGTTGACGTTGACAGGCAGACGCACGCCGCTGAACGGTTCGTATAGACCGATCTGCGCCACCGTTCCCGGCAAACCGGATGCGGGGCCGACGAGCGTATGGGGATCAGCGATGATTTCGCCCGCCGTCCACGTGTTGCTGGGCGCGGCGATCAGATTGCGCCCAGGCACGCCGTCATCTTGCGCCAGCAGCGCATCTGCCCCGTCGCGCAGATGGACAAAGACGTGATGGGGCGGCAGAAGCGTCTGCTCCACCCGCCAGTAGAGGGTGAGGTCAATTGTCCCGTCGATGGCGGTCGCTGTGTCATACCCAAGCAGTGTGGCGTGGGAGCCAAAGAGTGCGGGCTGTTCCAGCAGATGCTGGGGGCGGGGCGGGGCAAAAGAAGCGGTCCGCCGCACGATTGGTAGCGTGCCCAGACGCACCGGCACGCTTTTCTCTCCTGACGCCGGGTCACGCAGACCGGCCACCAGTTGATACTCTCCCGGCGACAGGGAGGCGGGCAGATAGAAGCGCACGGGCAAGCGCATCTGCGCGCCCGGCGGCCAGCTTTCCGCAGGATGTTCGGGCAGAGGCCACCCCTCCCACCCGGCCACACCGTCGCCCTTTTCATCCAGGAGACTGACGTAAATCTCCCAGAAGCGAAACGGCGTTTGGGGCGTCTGGAGAAAGAGGCTCAAATTCATCTGCGCGCCGGCCAGGGTTGCCACCGCGGGATCAAACCCGGACGCGCCCAGAAAGTCGATTCCCTCCCGTGTCACAGGTTCGGCCAGAGCAATCTGCATGGGCAGACGCAGGGCGGGGAGCGGTTCGTCTGGTGGGGCAATGGAGAGCGTCCCGATCTCTGCCACGTCGGATGAACCGGCCAGACCCGCTGTCGAGTAGAGCCAGTCATCCTCGGCAGGCCCAACGCCCACAACCAGCCGGTAGAATCCCGGCGGCACGCCAGGCGGAATCAGCAGACCCACCCAATCCCGCCCGTCCGCCGAACTGCTTGCTGGCGGCCAACTGCCGAGAGGGGCGTAATCTCGCTGCGCCCAGACCTGGCCCTGCTCGTCTTGCAGACGCAGGCTCACGCGTAACTCTTGGAATGGCGTTCCGCCCCAGCCCAAACCCACGGCCAGCACGCTGTTGGCAGAAGTCGCTACGTCCGCGCCCTGTCCAGCCCAACGCAGTTGGACGGCAGAAAAATCAGCCGCTGTCTCGGCCCCTGTCGGCACGTTTGCTTGCGCCCACCCGCTCAGACGGGTGGTGGTGCTATACCAGCGGTTCTCAAAATTGACCGTCGCTTGCCCGACGGGTGAAGGCGCGGCGGTGCGCAGATACTCTTCGATGGCCCCTTCCAGAATGCCGCCCAATGAGAGGTGGGCCGGAAACCAGAGTTTGTCCCGGTCCAGGCTGTCGTCAATCGCTCTCCTGACCGAACCGTCCCAGGCCGTTGACGGGGTAAGCTGCGGCCAGGGGCCGTGGCGTTCCCCCCGCCCCCACACCGGCGCATAGGCCCGCCAATAGCCCACCTGCCAGGGGAAGACAGCCAGCACCGTGTCGGTGTCACTCCCCTGTTGGATCGTCTGCCGGATCAGAGGCCGGTAGTCGTCATCGACATAGCGGGGAACGGTGTAGAAAGTCCAAATCCCCATTCCGGCTCCTACCAATAGACCGGTCAACCCGATAGCAACCACTCCCCTCGTCCAGCGCCGCCCTGCCCACAGAAGATCATCCATTGCTATCGCGACCAAAAGTAGGAAGTAGGGCAAGACAAAAAGCAAGACCCGCTCGCCCCCTTCCGGGAAGAAAGGCAGGCGCAGGTTGAGGGCGAAGCTGATTGTGAAGGGAAGGAGAAGGAGAAAATAGAGATTGGAGATTAGAGACTGGCGAACGGCGAACGGCGAACGGCGAACGGGCAGAGAAAGCGAGAGACGGGAAGCCAGAATCAGAAGAATCGAGAAGATAGCCAGCCAGGGGCCGATGGACAACCAGACGACTTCCGGCGCAATGTGGCCGGCGGTGAAGGCGGTCAGGTGGCGGAGTGTGTAGGCGAAGAGACCGAGCGGGCGATCCGCGTCTTCCACAATTTTTTGGCTGACGTAGGGAATCAGTTGTGGCACGGCATACAAGAGCCAGGGGAGGTAGGCCAGAGCCGCCGCAATCCACGCGGCGAGGGGGGGCAGCACGCGGCGCATCTGCCGCCGAAAATGCCAGAGCGCCCACAGGCAATGGCCGAGTAGAAGGAGCGCCGCGTAGTATTCCGTATAGAGCAGCGCGGTCGTCGCCGCCACATACCCCACCCAACTACCGGCCTTCCCCGTTCCCCATTCCCCATTCGCTATTCGCCGTTCGCTATTCACTATTCGCCGTTCGCTATTCACTATTCGCCAAAATAACCCCGTACTCACCATCCCCAGCAGCATCTCCAGCCCATACATGCGCACTTCCTGGCTGTAGAAAATGTGGATGGGGCTGAACGCCAGGAGCAGCAGCGCCCACAACGCCACACGGGGACGGGAGGGATAGAAGACGCGGGCCAGCCACCAGATGGCGGGCAGGGAGAGCAGACCGATCAACACAGAAAAGGCGCGCAACAGCAGAGGGGAAGCCGAGCCAAAACCGGTCAACCAGAGATGGAACAGGGCGTAGTAGAGGGGTGGGTGGATGTCCTGGGCCGTCAGCCGGACCATTGCGGCCAGGGATTCGGTGGCGAAGTAGACCGAATAGCCCTCATCCCACCAGAGGGGCTGCCAGTCCAGGCGCAGCAAACGTACCCCGGCCCCAAGAAGGCAGAGCAAAACAGCCAGCCAGAAGGGATTGGGGGAGAAGACAGGACGGGTGGGCATTTGGTATTGGATATTGGGTATTGGAT
>JACQGT010000207.1 GCA_016199425.1 Chloroflexota bacterium | reverse complement strand
GGCCTGCTCCGGGCGCTCGTCAACGAAGGTAAAATCGACGCCCCGGGTCAGGAAGGCCATCTCCCGGAAGCGGGTGATGAGGGTCGGCCAGTCGTACTCAAACACCTGAAAGATAGTGTCGTCGCGCAGGAAGCGCTGGGACGTGCCCGTGTCGCTGGGGTCGCATATGCCGATCTCATCGACACCGGTGACGGGAATGCCCCGCTCAAAACGCTGGCGGTAGATTTTGCCGTTGCGCTTGACAGTCGTCTCCATCCACGTGCTCAGGGCGTTGACCGCGCTGACACCCACGCCGTGCAGACCGCCGGAGACTTTGTAGCCGCCGCCGCCGAACTTGCCGCCGGCGTGGAGTTTTGTCATTACGACGGTGAGCGCAGACATTCCCATCTGCTGCTGGATAGCCACAGGGATGCCTGCACCGTTGTCGGTGACGGTGACGCTCTCGTCTTTGTGGATGGTGATCCAAATGTGGTCACAGCGCCCCTGCATTGCCTCGTCGATGGCGTTGTCCACCACCTCATAGACCATATGATGCAGGGCTTTGGTGTCGGTGCCGCCGATGTACATACCGGGGCGGCGGCGTACAGCCTCCAGCCCTTCCAGCACCTGAATCTGTTCTGCATCGTAGACGAAATCTGTTTTCTTATTGCCGTTTGCCACGCGTTCCTCCGCTACAAACAAGTAGAGTCTAAAGTCCGAAGTCTAAAGTCCGAAGTCTAAAGTCCGAAGTCTAAAGTCCGAAGTCCGAAGTCCGAAGTCCGAAGTCCGAAGTCCGAAGTCCGAAGTCCGAAGTCCGAAGTCCGCATTATGTCTTTTGGGCCTGCCTCTTATCCGACGTGACGATCAGCCGGGTACGATAGAAGATGAGCAGAGCCATTGCCAGCCCTGTGCCGACAAAGGCGTTGGTGAGCGCTCCCACCACCACACCGGCCACCCCAACTGCAACGATTTCGCGCAGCAGCAATGTAATCCCCACCGAAATCAGATTGGTCAGCAGAAAGAACCCCAGTGTGGACCAGAAATTGTTGCGCACCAGCACAATACTACGCATCACCGCGGCCCGCACGCTGAGATTGTCCAACACCAGCCCGACGGTTACAAAGTAGAGATAGAAGAAGATGACCGTCACCAGACCGCCCATCAGCATCATTGCCCCCGCGCCCAAAGCCGGACTGATAAGCATCAAAACAGTTACTCCGACAGCAGTGGGAATGTAGAGCATCAGCAGGAAGACAAACATCGCCATCAAAAAGCCGACTGAGCGCAGCCAATGGCGCAGCATTGTGGCGACAAACCGGGACGGAACCGCGCTCTTTTCCCCTTCGCCCAGTGGCACAATGCGGGCGAGCAGATTCATATAGACGACGCCAAGTAGCAGACCCACCAAGCCCAAAAGCAGCGCGCTGCCACCGGCGTTAAGAAGCGATGCGATCTCCTGACTGGTCTGTTCCGTCTTCAGCCCCGGCAGTGTGACCAGCAGGCTGGGCACGTGATAGAGCGATGAGCTGACGAGCAGGTCGAAAAGATTAAACGATCGGCCCACCGCATCCATCATTTTTGTCACTTCTGCGGGCAACTCCGCAAGCCCCGGACCCACAGCCTCGGCTGCATCGCCGAACTGGGCAAAGATGTCGGTGTAGAAGGCCGCAAGACTTTTCAGAAGCGGCTCGATACTTAGACGGGGCGCAAACCAGAGAAAGGCATCCAGAAGCAGCGGCAACAGCAGGAGTTCCAACCGCTTTACCAGCAGCCGGTAGCCGGCAGAAAGACTATCAATGATGCCCAAACCAATTCCTTCGGCTGATCGCATAGGTGAATAGAATTGAGAAAAGTGAATTTCGACTGCCTCAATTTTACCACAGATGGGGCAAAAGACGAAGTTGAGGAGGGATTGTTTTAGAACATTCGTTCCTGCCTCATTATCCCCTTACCCCATCATCCCTTCAATTGACGCACCGGGAAGGGGCAGGCTAGAATGCAGGGACTACACAGCGCAAAACGGGAACGGATAGCGCCCTCGCTGCGTTTGCACCTGTGCTGGCCCACCGTTCCTCACTTCCTTTTTCCTTCTTTACACGACCCGGAGATACCCATGTCATCCTACGTCATCGAAGGCGGTTCGCCCATACGCGGGACCGTTGTCCCCAGCGGCAATAAAAACGCGGCCATGCCTATGGCCGAAGCCTGTCTGCTCACCGACGAGCCTATCACCCTTCACAATGTGCCCCAGATCGGCGACGTGGAGACGGTGCTGGAGATTCTGACCGGTCTCGGCGTGGATGTGCAGCACGCCGGCGATACTGTCACCCTCTGCGCGGCCAACTTGCGCGGGACTGAGCCAGACCCACACCTCTTTGCCCAGATTCGCGGATCGTTGACACTGATGGGGCCGTTGCTCACCCGGCGCGGCCACTTTGCCGTGCCCGCCACGGCCGGGGGCGACGACATCGGGCGAAGGCGCATCGACACCCATCTACAGATCTTCGCCAACCTGGGCGTGCAGATGGTCCACAATGGCCGCTTTGAGATGAAGGCCAACGGGCGGCTGCGCGGGCGGGACATTCTGCTGGACGAAGCGTCGGTGACGGCCACGGAGAACGGGCTGATGGCTGCATCCCTGGCCCAGGGGACGACAATCCTGCGCAACGCGGCCAGCGAACCCCACGTCCAGGACCTCTGCCATCTGCTTGTGGCGATGGGCTGTCCCATCGAAGGCATCGGTAGCAACACTCTCACCATCCACGGCCAGGAGCGGCTGAAGGGCGCAGAGTATACGGTCGGGCCGGACTATATGGAGATCGGCAGTTACATCGGTTTGGGGGCCATCACTCCGGGGGAATTGCGCATCAGCGGCGTCGTCTCCGAACATTTGCGTATGCTGGAGATGGTCTTTGTGGACCGCCTGGGCGTGCGTATGCAGTTGGAGAAGGACACAACCAGCAGCACGGGCTGCGCGCTGGTGATGGCCGACGAGCAGGAGCTACGGGTGCGCACGGACTTCGGCGGAGCCATCCCCCGTATCGACGACCAGCCCTGGCCCGCCTTCCCGCCGGACCTGATGAGCATCGCGCTGGTCACGGCCACCCAGGCCAAAGGCACTGTACTCATCCACGAGAAGATGTACGACGGGCGGCTTTATTTTGTGGACAAATTGGTGGATATGGGCGCACAGGTAATCCTCTGCGATCCCCACCGGGCGGTTGTCGTCGGCCCCAGCCAACTGGTAGGCCAGCAGATCACCAGCCCGGACATCCGCGCCGGGATGGCGCTGATCCTGGCCGCGTTGGCCGCGGAGGGCAAGACGGTCATCGGCAACATCCAGCAGATCGACCGGGGCTACCAGAAGATCGACGAGAAGTTGCGGGCATTGGGGGCGCGGATCGAACGGGTAGATTGACTTTTTTCGCCCCTCTCTCTATAATCCAGTTGTCTGACAAATATTTGTCAGACAACTGGATTTTTTTGTTGGAAACCTTCCGGTTTTGGACGTTTTCAATGATAGCCGCCGCTCCCAGCCGTCCCCGCTACGTGCAAATCGAAGAAAGTTTGCACGCGCTGCTGGAAACCGGCGGCTACCGGCCTGGCGACAAATTGCCGCCGGAGCCGGAACTGGCCCAACAGATCGGCGTCAGCCGGGCCACCCTGCGCGAAGCACTGCGCAGCTTTGAGCAGCAGGGCATCATCAACCGCAAGCAGGGGGTGGGCACATTTGTCAGCCTGCGCCCGCCCTATATCGAGAGCGGTCTGGAAATTCTCGAATCCATCGAAATGCTCTTGGCGAGCAGGCAGATTCTCCCCGTCTTTGCCCGGCGCACAGTTTGTAGAGAAGCCGCGCTGCCCAAAGCGGCCCAACGGCTGAGCATCCCAGAGGGCGATCCCCTGACAGTCGTCACCAGCACAGTGGCGGTGGAAGGCAGCCCGGTGGCCTATCTGCTGGAAGTGACGCCGGTGGCCTTCGTGCAACCAGCAGCCATCGAACAGTCGGCCACCTCCCTGCTACACCACCTATTGGATGACAACGAAAGCTACGACATCGCCTATGCCGTGGCCCACATTGCGCCCGTCCACGGCACCGAGGCTATCTGCACGGCGTTGGGTGTGGGGTCGCAGACGCCTCTCTTTTTCATCGAGCAGACCGTCTACAGCGCGACCCATCAGCCCCGCTTCTATTCCCGCAACTATTATGTGCCGAGCTTTTTTGATTTTCATGTGGTTCGGAAACGAGAAACGTGAGGCGAGAAACGTGACCCGTGACATCACCGGCCTTCCTCACGTTTCACTCGTCACGCTTCACCCAACCAGAAGGATTTCTTATGTCACCAATCGATATTACCGCCATCCAATCCCACGTCGCCCAACACCGGGACGACATCATCACTTTCCTGCGCGAGATTTGCGCCATCCCGTCCATGGATTCCCAGATTGGCCCGGTGGGCGAGCGGGTGCAGGCCGAAATGACGAAAATGGGCTTTGATGAAGTCTGGTTCGACAGTATGGGCAACACCGTCGGGCGCATCGGCAACGGGCCGCGGGTGCTGGTCTACGACAGCCACATCGACACAGTGGGTATCGGCGATCCGGACGAGTGGCGGTGGGACCCCTTCCAGGGCAAGATTGAGGACGGCGTCTTCTACGCCCGGGGCGCGTGCGATGAGAAAGGCAGCACGCCGGGGATGGTCTACGGGCTGGCAATTGCCCGGCGGCTGGGGCTGCTGGACGGTTGGGCGGCCTACTACTTCGGCAATATGGAGGAGTGGTGCGACGGCATTGCGCCCCACGCCTTTGTGGAACACGAGGGCATCCGCCCGGATTTTGTGGTGATTGGCGAGCCGACAAAAATGCTGGTCTACCGGGGGCACAAGGGCCGGGTGGAGATGAAAGTCGTCGCCAAAGGCAAGAGCGCACACGCGGCCAGCAACCATCTGGGCGATAACGCCATCTACAAAGTGCTGCCGGTGATTGAGGGCGTCAGCCGCCTGGAGCCGGAATTGGGGGATCACTCCTTTCTGGGCCACGGCAAAATCACCGTCACCGATATGGCCGTGGAGACGCCCAGCCTCAACGCCGTGCCCAACGGTTGTACCGTCTACATCGACCGGCGCGTCACCTTTGGCGAAAGTGTGGAGGGTGTCATCGAGCAGGTGCGCCAGCTCATCCCCGCGGCGAATCGGGAACGGGGCGACGTGACGGTAGAGATGCTTTTCTACGACGAGCCGAGCTACACCGGCTTCGTCTTTCCCGTGGACAAATACTTCCCGGCCTGGGCGCTGGAAGAAAGTCATCCGCTGGTGCAGGCGGGACAGGCAGCGCGCGCGCTGACGGGCTTGCCCGACGCCGCGCCGGGCAAGTGGAATTTCAGTACAAACGGCATCTACTGGGCGGGCAAGGCGGGCATCCCCTCCATCGGCTTCGGCCCCGG